>DATGFU010000321.1:0-6211 GCA_035308865.1 Allostellaceae bacterium
GTCATCATGATCCCCCGGCATAGAAAGCGGTCTTGTCTCTTCCGGTGATCGATAACCGCGCTTACGGTCTACGGAAGCAAACCAACCGTGTGCGGCCACGTCCTCGGGAGAGGCGCCGAGTGCAACGGTAGCGGCAACGGATGACGCTGGGCTTTCCGGTCGATGACGGATTTGTGTCGATGGACTCGCTGGAGTCAGCCGAGAGCCGCGCGTCGCGCCGCGGCAGCGGTCAGGAACGCCGCATGGCTCCAGCCGAGATCGCGTGCCGAGGCCTGGGTTCCGGCCTCAGGATCGATCTGTTCGCTGAGCGCGCCTGACGGCGGGGTCGTGCGGCGGATGGCCGTGAGGAGCGCGTCCGCTTCCGCGACCAGATGCCGCGTCGCAGCATTGCCTGCGGCAGCGCGCCGGTAGCGGAATTCGGCAGCGGCCAAGCTCGTGATGTACCACGGCCCGCCGGTGACGTAGCGGTCGCCCGGATAGCGCCCGCACAAGATGCCCTTGCTGCTGCCGCGGTTGATCGGGAACGCCGCCGCGAAGTGCCGCTCCAGCGCCGCCAGCGTCGCCTGGACCCTTCCGTCATGTACGCTGTGAGGACCGCGCTCCAACCCAGCATGCAGCACGCCGAGGATCACCGCCATGTCGAGGGTCTTGCGAGACTCCGGCGGCAGGGCGCAGCGCAGCGCGCCATCGGTATTCGACCAGTAGGCGTCGAGCGCACGAGCCAGTCGCTCGGCCGCCGCGTGACGGCGCCCGGCTTGGAGCGCGGCGTACTGGACCAGCACCGTGTCGTAATGCGCCGCTGAACTCTCCTCCCACACATCGACGCATTCGGCGCCGGCATGGGCCTCGGTGTAGTCGAGATCGGTCTCGATGAGGGACGCGGCCTCCGGTGCCTCCAGCCCGGCCGCCAGGCAGCGGCGGATGACCAGGGCGCGCAGCGCGGCGCCGTCATGCTGCGGTCGCGACCATCGGATCGTGTCGAGCGTGCCATCGGGATTGAAGCGGACGTCGCCGGCGACCGCCTCGCCGTGAAGCGCCGCAAGCTCCTCGGCCGGCCGCAGGAACCGGACGAAATCCGGTTGCACGCCCGTCCGGTCGCCGGCGTCAATCCGGCTTCCGTCGAGCCGGCCCAGCGCCGCCTCGAACGCCACCCACTCGCGGAAGAGGCGCGGCCAGTCCGCGGACCGGTCATCGGCGCGCACGAGGGCCGGCACGGCGTTCATCACCAGCGCCGCATCGCGCGTCCAATGGAAGAAATAGTCGGGCTCGCCCGGTCCGTATGCCGTCGAGGGCGAGGCCAGGATGGAGCCCGGTACCGGCGTCACGGTCCCGCCGAAGCCTGCACGATACTTCACCAGATCGGTCCGCGACATGCAAGCGGCGATGCCGCGGGCGCTCGCCCGCGTCTGCGCTTCCAGCCAGGCGTCGATCTCCGTCATCCGAGATGCGGGCTGGCGAAGCCGAGGCGGCGGAGCCCCTCGCGAATCTCCGGCGCGCTCGTGAAGAGCCGCCACAGGAGTCCCGAGCGCCCGTTCTCGATCATGGCCACGATCGGCCCCTGGTCGATCGCAAGATGCGTCTTGGCGAACCAGTCCCGCGTCTCGTCGAAGGCGTCGACCAGCCCGTAGGGCCCCCAGGCCCGGTCGTCGAGCCGGCCGGCGAAGGTCCGCAGCGCGGCCAGCGCTTGTTCCGGCGCGTAGGGATAGCTCGACAGCGCCGCGGTCGGGCTGATCACACCGTTATCGCTATCCGGTGCATGGACGCCGTAGCCGCCCGGCTCGTCGCTCGCCGAGAGCCCCCAGCACGCCTCGCCATATCCCTTGAAGCCGTGCGGATTGCGCACGCAATGCGCAAGGTTGATCCGCACATGCGCGGTGTTCTGCACCCAGTAATCGGCATAACGGTCGCTGAGTCCCCGCGGATCGAGGCCGAGGAAGGAATAATGCGTGAAGAAGAGCGGCCCGCCATAGGCCGGGCCCAGCGGCAGCTCGATGTCGTACCAGACCCGCCCGTTGCGATGGTCGCGGCCCTGCACGAAGCCCTCGTGGTAGGCGCGCGGCGCGATCGGGTATTCCGGCGACGAGGCGGCCAGCACATAGGTGATCAGGCACTCGTTCCAGCCATGGATCTCGTGGTTGAGCGCCCAGCCGTGGTTGGGGCTCCAGTGCCAGGTCAGCGCATTGCCGCCGTCGCGGGCGTGCCAGCTCCATTCGACGTCGTGCCAGAGCTGGTCGATCATGGCCCGCAGCAGCCGCTCGTCGGCGGCGTCGCGGTCGAAATACTGGCGTGCGGTCAGGAAGCCCTGAAGCAGGAACGAAGTCTCGACGATGTCGCCGCCGTCGTCCTTGCGGCCGAACTTGACGACCTTGCCGGTCGTGCCGCTGAGGAAATGCGGCAGCACGCCGTGGAAATGGTCGGCGGTGTAGAGCACGAAATGCAGGAGCTTGGTCAGCCGCTCGACCGCCGCCTCGCGTTCGAGCCAGCCGCGCTCGACGCCAACGACGATCGCCATCACCCCCATCCCGGTCCCGCCCGAGGTGACGATGTCGTCCTGCGCGGTGTCGCCCGCGACGAACCGGTCGCGCGCCATGAAGCTCACCGGATGGCCGAACTCCCAGAAGAACCGCAGGCATTCGCGCTGCGCCCGGTCGAGCAGGTCGTCGTCGGTCAGTTGGGGCATGGGTCGTCCCCCCTTCGGGTTAGGCCGCCTCGCTCAGCGGTAGTTTCTTGACGTGGAGCGTGCGGGTGAAGAACGGGCCTGTCAGCACGGCGGTGTCGATGCTGACAACGGCGGTCTCGTGCAGCTCGCGGGTGAGGATGCCGAGCAGGTTGTTCCGCCCCGCATCGTCAAGCGTGTCCAACGCCTCGTTCATCACCAGCCAGCGCGGGCGGTGGAGCAGGACGCGCACGATGGCGAGGTTCTGCTGCTCGGCCAAAGTGAGATCGCGGTCCCAGTTCTCGGTGTGCTCGAGGTCCTTGATCAGCCGGTCGACGCCGACGCGGGCCAGCGCGGCCGCGACAGCATCCCGCGGGTAGGTGTCGGGCGGCAGCGGGTAGGACAGGACCTCGCGCAGCGGCCCGGGCGGCAGATAAGGGCGCTGCGGCATGAACATCATCCGGTCGCGGGGCGGCAGGCCGAGCGTGCCCGACCCCGAGGTCCAGAGCCCGGCAAGCGCGCGGAACAGGAGCGCCTTGCCGGTGCCTGCCGTCCCAATGATCTGCACGCGCTCGCCGGCGCCGATCCGGACATTGCCCTCGACCAGCGTCGCGGTGCCGTCGCTCATCACGACGCACAGCTCCTCGAATTCGAGGTCGTCCTCGGGGTGCTCGAAGACGTTGATGTGCGGCGCGTCGCGGTCGAGCCGATTCACGCTGACCAAGGCCTCGTAGAAGGTCATCACGCGAAGGAAGGTAGCGCTCCAGTCGGCGATGCTCGGGAAGTTGTCGACGGCCCAGCGCAGCGACTGCTGCACCTGGGTGAAGGCGCCGGCCACCATGATCAGCGCCCCGAAGGTGAGCGTGCCTTCGAAATAGCCGGGGCTCGCCACGACGATCGGCACGACCAGCGCGATGTACCCGTAAGAGGACTGGACCCAGGTGAGGCTCGCCATGTTGTTCGCGAGCGTCCGCATGATCTCCAGCACGCGCTCGAAGACCGTGCCGAGCTGCCGCAGCTCGGCCTCCTCGGCGCCGTCGAGGGCGATGCTCTCGGCCGCCTCGCTCACCCGCACCAGCGAGAACCGCAGGGCTGCCTCGCGGGCATAATGCTCGGCATTGTAGCGAATGCGCGGCCGGCCCACGAACCAGGTCAGCATCGACCCGAAGGCCGCGTAGGCGAGCGCGCACCACACCATGTAGCCGGGGACATGGACCAGCCGCCCCTCGATCGGCAGGGTCACCCGGTCGGACAGCTCCCACAGCACGCCCACGAAGCTGAACAGCAGCACCGTGGCCTGCAGCAGGCCGATGCCGAGATCGGCCGTGAGCTCGGTCAGATGCCGCGCATCCTCCTGCAGCCGCTGATCCGGATTGACCCCGATATCGCCCAGCATCGTGAGGCGATAGGCCGAGCGCGGCCGCAGCCACTGGGCGAGGAGATCGCGGGTCAACCCCTCCCGCAGCCGAATCTTGAGCAGCTCGCGGAACCAAGCCTGCAGCACGCCCAGCACGACCAGGAAGGCGACGATCGCGCCGAAGATGCCAAGCTCGGCCCCGAACATCGCGAGGTCGCGGCGGGCCAGGGCGTCGTAGAAATTGCCTTGCCACGTGTTGAGCCACACTTGCCCCAGGGCGGTGAGCAGCACGACCAGCGCGATGCCGACGCTCAGGGCGA
Organism: Allostellaceae bacterium; assembly: GCA_035308865.1. Lineage (GTDB taxonomy): Bacteria > Pseudomonadota > Alphaproteobacteria > ATCC43930 > CGMCC-115725 > DATGFU01. The sequence goes on from DATGFU010000321.1 coordinate 4,334, forward strand.
ATATGTAGTGGCGCTCGCGGGACACGCGCAGCACCTTCAGCAGCGCCAGGGCTTGGCCAAGGAATCGACCCACCCCTGGCGACGACTGCGACGGCTTCTGCTCCGCTATGATCTGCGCCACGCTCAAGGTTGCCAGCCTCTCCTCGACCTAGACGACCCGAAGACGACGCGTTTTGTCACGAGGGAAATGAAGGACTCGACAACCGGCGGCACCGGCCGAAGGATCCATTCCCGTGACCGCCCCCTCCCCCGACCACCGGATCGAAGCTCTCCTCGGCGCCATGACGCCGGCCGAGAAGCTTGGCCAGCTCACCATGCTGGCGGCGGAATTCGCGGTCACCGGTCCCACCGTGTCCGGCGACTACGTGGCACGGGTGCGGGCCGGCGCCTGCGGCAGCCTGCTCAACCTCTGGGGGACGGATCGCGTGCGCGAGATGCAGCGGGTCGCGGTCGAGGAGTCGCGCCTCGGGATCCCGCTGTTCTTTGGCTTCGACGTCATCCACGGCCACCGCACGGTATTCCCGTCGCCGCTCGGCGAGACCGCCGCCTTCGATCCCGATCTGTGGCGACGGACCGCCCGCGCCGCCGCGCGCGAGGCGGCCGGCGACGGCATCGACCTGGTGTTCGCGCCGATGCTGGACATCGCCCGCGACCCGCGCTGGGGCCGCATCATGGAAGGGCCGGGCGAGGATCCGTTCGTGGGCGCGCGCCTCGCCGAAGCCAAGGTCGCGGGGCTCCAGGGCGCCGATCTCGGGGCCGCCGACGCGGTGGCGGCGACGGCCAAGCACTTCGTCGGCTACGGCGCCGTGCAGGCGGGCCGCGAATACGCCTCCGCCGACATCTCCGACCGCACGCTGCACGAGGTTCACCTGCCGCCCTTCCAGGCCGCGGTCGCCAGCGGAGTCGCGGCGATCATGCCGGCCTTCCAGGATCTGGCAGGCATGCCGATGACCGCCCATGGCCCGCTGCTGCGCGGCTTGCTGCGCGAGCGCTGGGGCTTCGACGGCGTGCTGATCAGCGACTACGGCGCGGTCCGGGAGCTGCTCGCCCATGGCGTCGCCGGCGACATCGCCGAGGCGGCGGCGCTGGCGCTCAACGCGGGCGTCGATATCGACATGATGGGCGATGCCTATCGCCTCGGCCTCCCCGTCGCGATCGAGCGCGGGCTGGTCTCGCCGGAGCGGATCGACGAGGCGGTGCGGCGCGTGCTGCGCCTCAAGTTCCGGCTGGGCCTCTTCGACGATCCCTACCGGCGCGTGCACGGGACCGGCGGGGTGCTGCCCGAGCTGCGGGCGCTGGCACGCGAGGCGGCGCAGCGATCCGCCGTGCTGCTCGCTAATCGGAACGCCGTCCTGCCCATCGATCCGAAGCTCCGGCGGATCGCCGTCATCGGGCCGCTCGCCGACAATGGAAGGGACCTGCTCGGCCCCTGGGCCGGCACCGGCGAGGGTGCCGATCCGGTGACGCTCGTCGCGGGGCTGCGAGCGGCACTGCCCAGGACCGACATCGTCACCGCGTCCGGGGTCGCCATCGATTCGAACGACGATGCCGGCATCGAGCTTGCAGTGGCGCTGGCCCGCAGCGCTGACCTCGTGGTGCTCTGCCTGGGCGAATCCGCCGAGCTGAGCGGCGAGGCGGCGAGCCGCGGCCGGCCCGGCCTGCCCGGCCGGCAGGCAGCTTTGGCCGAGGCGGTGCTGGCTCTGGGCAAGCCGGTCGTCGCGGTGCTGGTGGCCGGGCGGCCGCTGGCGATCGCCGATCTCGCGGCGCGGGCCGAGGCGGTGCTGATGGCCTGGCACCCCGGCAGCGAGGGCGGCAACGCGATCGCCGACATTCTCACCGGCCGGGCCGCCCCGACCGGCCGCTTGCCCGTGTCCTGGC
>DATGFU010000322.1:0-8955 GCA_035308865.1 Allostellaceae bacterium
ATCGATGCGCAGCTGCGCCCATTCGCGGTAGCGGTGCGGGCTCTGCTGCACCAGCTCGTCATACATGTTCGCGAGCACGGCATCGTCGACCTGGACGATGAACCCCGCCTTGTGGACTTCGAGATACTCCTCGCGCAGCGCCTCGGCGACGGCGAAGACGTAGTCGCGATCGGTCGGATAGTACTCGTTGACGCCGTCATAGGCGGTGCTGGCCGGCGCCACCGCCGTGAAGAAGGCTTCCTCGACATCGGCGCCGCGCAGCGCGGCCTTCAGATTGTCGAGGTCGCGCCGCACCGAATCGTGATCGGTGTAGGTGATCGGTCCGACGCAGGCCTGCGTCGGCAGCCCGGTCAGGACCTGCGGGAAATCCTCGGCGATGAACTCGGCGAAGCGCACTCGGTCGCGGCCGAGCCAGGCGACCTCGCGCAGCTGGTCGTCGCGCAGCTCGAAGCCGCTCACCCGCTCCATGATGTAGCGGGCCCAGCTGGACTTGCCGAACTCGCCGTCGTTGACGATGTCGATCCCGACCGCCGCCTGCCGGGCCACCACCTCGCCGACGGCCGCGCGAAGCTGGCGCTCGTAGTCCGGGCGCTTCCCGGCGTCGTCCCGTGCCGCCTGTGCCTGTTCGATCAGCGGCTTGGGGCGGATGAGGCTGCCCACATGGGTCGTCAGTATTCTGTCCTGGCTTCGCTTCATGGCGCATCCTACCCCGAGCCGACCCAATCGAGGCCGGCCTCTCCGATGTGACCGGGCAACTTGACGAAGAGTCCGACGGGCTGCCAGCCAGCGAGAAGTGCTGTCAGTTCCGGTACTCCTTTCGCTCCGCCGGGGCCGTCCAAGCACCCACCCGTGCTTCCCGGTCGGCGAGCTGCGCCACCTTGGCGGCGCTCTCCGCGCCCAACGGCACGAAGATGAGGGCCCGCAGGTTCGGCGAGCCCTCCACCACGTAGGAGGTGTGCTCCAGGGTGATCTCGCCAAGCTGCGGATGGGAGACCACCTGGGTCCCGTACGCGCGCCCGACGATCTCGGGCGTATGCCACAGCTCCCGGAATTTGGGGCAGGCCGCGCTCATCTCCTCGACCAGCGCGTCGAAAGCCGGGTCGCCGCCGGACTGACTGTAGTCGATCCGCAGCTTCGCGACGACGCGATGGGCGATCCGGTCGTACTCTCCTGGGTCTGCCTGGTAGGCGGGACTGGTCAGGAGAATTCTCACCAGGTTCCGCTCCTCCGGCTTCATCGCGCCGTAATCCCGGAACAGCAGCGTGACCAGTCGATTCCACGCCATGACGTCCCAGCGCAGCGTCATCACCAAGGCCGGCACCGAGAGTCCGTCCAGCATCCGCTGGACCGCGGGGCTGACGCCGTCCGACCGGGCCGGCGCCACCGGGGCGGAACGGTTCTGCGCCAGCGCGAACAGATATTCGCGCTCTTCCGGCGACAACTGGAGCACGCGGCTCAAGGTTTCTAGCATGCGGACCGAGGCCTGGACGTCGCGGCCTTGCTCCAGCCAGCTGTACCAGGTGATGCTGACCCGGGCGAGGGCAGCCACTTCCTCGCGCCTGAGTCCGGGACGGCGGCGGCGCGTGGGCTCGGGAAGCCCAACCTGAACCGGCGACAGCCGCGCCCGACAGCTTCTCAGGAACTCGGCAAGCTGCTTGCGCTGGGGGGCGCTGATCATCGCGAACCTGACCGCATTATCTCTGCCTCTGGCCTCCTATACGGCCGCCTCCCTTTGCCCGCCCGCCCAGATGGGACCGACCAATCATCATTCCATGAACTGGCGGGCACGTCGATCGGACGGCATCAGGGCGCGCCGGCCGGGCGGTGGCCATCCGAGAGGCCCGGAATGTGGGCGAGTGCGGAAGAGATCCTGGCTGCCACCTCGCGCAGCAGCGGCAGGTGGCGGCTGACCAGCTCCTCGCACCCGGTCTCGCCGGATTGGGCGGAGCAGTTGATCGAGGCGACGACCCGGCCGGTGCGGTCGAACACGGGCACGGCGATGGCGATGACGCCGATCGCCAGCTCGTCCTCGACGCAGGAAAACCCGTCCTCGCGCGCCCGGCGGATCGAGGTGACGAGGCGCTCCGGATCGGTCACCGTGAATCGGGTCAGCTGGCGGATCTCCGCCGTCTCGACATAGCGGCGGATCTGGTCGTCCGGCAGGCCGGACAGTAGCGCGCGTCCCATCGAGGTCGGGTAGGCGGGATAGCGTGTCCCGACGCTCGCCTCGAGTCGCAGCACGCGGCGCGGTCCGACATGGGCAAGATAGACGATGTCGTGCCCGTCGAGAACGGTGAGCGACGAGCTGTGCCCGCTTTGGGCGACGATCTCGGAGAGGTAGTCCCGGACCAGCGCCTCGCTGTCGACCGCGTCGAGATAGGCTGTGCCGAGCTCGAGAATGCGCGGGCGCAGGAAGAATCGGCGGCCGGCCCGGCCGACATAGCCGAGATCCTCAAGCGTGTGGAGGCAGCGCCGCGCCACGGCGGCATGCAGCTGCGCTGCCTGCGCGATCTCGGTCAAATTGCCGGCGGTGCCGAGCTGGCCGAGCGCCTTGATGACGGCGAGCCCGCGGGCCAAGCCGTTGATCGTCTCGCGTCGCCCCCCCGTCGCTTCCGTCTCGGCCGCCATACAGTCTCCCAACGTCGCGGCTCACGCCGCGCTTCTCCGCCACGTATCGCCTGCTGCAACCTTACGGCGCAAGCCGCGTGTCGAAACCTGTACGCAGCCGAGCACCACGGGATTTGACTTGGTCCGTACAGACCGATATCATCGCATATAACGAAATTAATTTCGATATACGAAAAATACGGGGAGCAGCCGAGAATGACTTTCGAGAGCCCCGTCGAGCCGGGTACCGTTAGCGCCTCCGCGGCATTTGCCGCGCCCCGAGTCACGAGGTGATCCCATGACAGGCTCTCCCGGCATTCCGCTCCGGCTGCACCACAACGCGTTCGTCTCGTCGAATCTCGAGGCGACCCGGCACTTCTACGAAGATCTGATCGGCATGCCGCTCACCGCGACATGGTGCGAGAAGGACATGCTGTTCGGCGCCGAGCGCGTCTACTGCCATCTGTTCTTCGGCCTGGCGGACGGCGGCGCGCTCGCCTTCTTCCAGTTCGCGAAGCCCGAGGACCAGGAACTGTTCGGCCCGTCGCTGCCGGTATCGCCGTTCCGCCACATCGCCCTCAAGGTCGACACCGAGACGCAGGACGCGATCGCCGGGCGGCTCGCCGAGGCAGGCTACGAGCCGCCGGCGACCTTCGTCCTCGAGCACGGATACTGCCGCTCGCTCTACGTTACCGATCCGGATGGGCTGATCGTGGAATTCACCGTGGACGCGCCCGAGGTCGCTGCCAGTGATGCCGCGCGCCGCGCCACGGCGCATGCGGAACTGAAGCGGTGGCTCGCGGGTGACCATCACTCCAACAATACGTTCCGGCCTGAACACTGAAGAACGTACAAATTTGGTCCAGCGCAGTTCGTAAATCTGCGCTGGTGAGCTGAATCGGAACGGCAGCAGCACTATCGGACTGAAACATTTATTGGCCCTGTGCTGCGGCCGACATGATCGTGGAGCGAGCAAGCGTTCCGGCGAAGAGATAAGCATTTGTGTGCGAAGGGGGGATAATGAACGTATTTCGGCAATTCCGCGGGCGGACCGTCAGGGCTTTCGGCCAATCTCGGCAAGACCTCCATGTCCGCGTCTCGACCGTGGCGCTGATCGCCGCTTCGGTCTGCCTCGCCGGCACCGCGACGACGGTCCGTGCGGCCGCCCCGGATGCGGATTCCGCCTCCTCCGACCAACCGATCCAGGTTGCGCAGGCGGCCCAGACCGCACAAGCGGCACCATCGCAGCAGCTCGAGGAGGTCGTCGTCACCGCCCGTCTGCGGGCGGAAAAGCTGCAGGACGTGCCGGCCGCGGTGACGGCCTTCACCGAGCAGGAGATCGAGAACGCCGGAATCGTCAGCCCGCGCGACTTCATCCAGCTGACGCCGAACGTCACGCTGGTCGAGACGCAGAATATCGGCACGTCCTTCGTCATCATCCGCGGCATCAGCCAGGCGCGGAACAGCGAGCCCTCGGTCGCGACCGTGGTCGACGGGGTGCAGCAGGTGAACCCCTCGCAGTTCGACCAGAGCCTGTTCGACATCCAGCAGATCGAGGTGCTGAAGGGTCCGCAGGGCGGCCTCTACGGGCGCAACGCCATCGGCGGCGCGATCCTGATCAATACCAGACAGCCGACCGACCAGTACGAGTACGAGTTCAAGGCCGGCGTCGACAACGGCCCGGGCGTGACAGTCCTCGGCACGGCCAGTGGTCCCGTGCCCGGTACCGATAATCTGAAGTTCATCGGCTCGCTGCAGTACATCAACACCGACGGCTACATCAACAATCCCTATCTCAACACCAGCGCCGATCCGTTCGAGGATCGTGACGGTCGCTTCAAGCTGCTGTGGACTCCGCTGCCGAACTTGACGCTGGACGGCCGCATCTCGTTCTCGCAGGTGCGGACGACGGCCTACTACTACAACATCGTCAGCGACGTGAACGACACGAGCCTGCCGGTCGAGGTCAACAACAAGGGCGAAGACGACCGCGACATGTTCGATGCCTCGGTCAAGGCCGACTACAATTTCGGCTTCGCGACCGCGACTTCGGTCACCGCCTATGACACGCTGACCGAGATCGACACCGGCGACGCCTACAACTTCCTGCCGATCCCGCAATCGTTCTTCAAGCAGCTGCTGGGCGTCGACCTGAACCAGAGCCAGTATCTGAATGTCGAGGCGGTGAGCGAGGATCTGCGCCTGACGTCGCCGGCGGATCAGCGGATCCGCTGGATCGTCGGCGGCTATCTCATCCACACGGACCGATTCATCTCGACCGGCAACATGGTCGATCTCGGGCACGGCGTGTATCCGGTCTATCGCGTGCCGAGCACCAGCCCGATCAACCCGCAGGCGACGTTCCTGGCCGACAGCCAGGACAATTTCGCCTGGGCCGGCTATGGCGACCTCACGGGCGACATCACCGACCAGCTCGAGCTCGCGTTGTCCTTGCGCTACGACAGCGACCACCGCCAGAACACGACGGACACGCCGACCCCGTTCCTGCCGAGCGCCTTCGGCGTTTCGGGCGGGTTCACCGGCGAGGTGCGCGACAAGACCTTCTCGGCGGTCCAGCCGAAGGTGACGCTGCGCTACAAGCCCGAGGACGACCTTACCTTCTACGCTGATTGGGGGCGCGGTTTCCGCAGCGGCGGCTTCAACCAGACCGGCGTCGGCTTGATCGCGAAGGCGAGCGGCATTCTCGGCGTCGGCGACACGTTCCAGGCCGAGGTGGCGAATACCTGGGAGGTCGGCATGAAGGCGGAGCTGTTCGACCGCCGCATCGTCTTCGATGGCTCGCTCTTCTACACGACGTCGCACAACCCGTATTTCTTCGTCTTCCTGGCCGCCAACTCGACGCAGAACCTCGGCAATCTCGGCGAGGTCGTCTACAAGGGCGGCGATTTCGACACCACGATCAAGATTACCGACCGGCTGACCGGCGATCTCGGCTTCGGCTACACCGACAGCGAGATCACGCAGGACGTCGATCCGACAGTGATCGGCAACCAGGCGCCGGACGTGTCCAAGTACACGCTCAACATCGGATTGCAGTACCGGCAACCGGTCTTCGACGAGGATGCCCTGGTCGGCCGGGTCGACTACCAGCGCATCGGCGAGACCTGGTGGGATCCGCAGAACTCGACGGTCCGCAACCCGGTCGACCTGGTGAACGTGCGGCTCAGCTTCGAGGCGGGCGACTGGACCGTGACGGCGTGGTCGAAGAACCTCTTCGACAAGCAATACAACGCGGAATTCTCCCCGGGCGGCTTCGTGTTCAAGGCGCTGCCGCGGACCTTCGGGCTTGAGGCGACGGTCCGGTTCTAGCATTGATGCGGGGCAGGCCGGGTCGTGTCGCGGTTTGACACCGGCCTCTTCGCCGTTAGAATTCGCTGGATGAAACTTTATTCGTATATCGAATTCTCCATCCGCAGACCGGATCGGGCCTGCGGAGGTTACGGAGCCTCGTCATCATGAAGATCGGACGCCAGGACCAGCCCATTACCTCGATCTGCCGATCGGACGCCGAGCACATCGAGGTCCGCGGGCTGGATCTGTGCGACGAGCTGATCGGCCAGATCGGGTTCGCCGACTACTTCTTTCTGCTGGTGACCGGCGGCAAGCCGACCTCGGAGCAGAGCTATTTCCTGAACGCCGTGCTGGTGGCGATCGCCGAGCATGGGCTGGTGCCGAGCGTCCAGGCGGCGCGGATGACCTATGCCGCGGCGCCCGATGCGCTGCAGGGCGCGGTAGCGGCCGGCATTCTCGGCTGCGGCACCGTCGTGCTGGGCAGCGCTGAAGTGTCCGCCCAGTTCCTCCAGAGAATTGTGGCGAGCGCTGAGGCCGACGGTCGCCCGGTGCCGGAAGCCGCCCGGGCCGAGCTGGTTGAACTGCGCGCCGGGAAGCGGGCGGTGCCCGGCTGGGGCCATCCCGAGCATGTCGACGGCGATCCGCGCGCCAAATGCCTCATCCGCCTCGCCCGCCAGCGCGGCGTCGCCGGCAGGCACGTGGCCCTCGTCGACACGGTCACAGAGCTCGTCCCCGATATCTACGGAAGGCGGCTGCTGCCCAACGTCTCGGCGGCGATCCCGGCGGTCATGCTCGATGTCGGGTTCCCGGCCGCGGTGATGAAGGGCGTGCCGATCCTCGCCCGCACCGCGGGGCTCATCGGCCATCTCTACGAGGAGTCCCAACGGCCTATCGGCTTCACGCTCGCCTACAATGCCGAGCAGGCCATAGGCTTCGAACCCCAGGCCCAGGGCTGACGCCGGTCGCTGGGAGGGGAGACACGGATTTGCTCGATCTGCTCCGCGGTGTCCGCGTCCTCGATCACGGGACCTACATTACCGGCCCGGCCTGCGGCATGATGCTGGCCGATGTCGGCGCCGACGTCGTGAAGATCGAGGCGCCTGACACGGGCGATCCGTTCCGCGCTTTCGACGGCGGCCTCTACAGCCCGCACTACCAGACCTACAACCGCAACAAGCGCTCGATCGAGCTGGACACGCGCCGGCCGGCGGACAAAGAAAAGTTCCGGGAACTCGTCGCCACAGCCGACATCTACATCCAGAATTTCCGCCCCGGCGTGGCCGACAAGCTCGGCCTCGGCTGGTCCGAGCTGTCGCGGATCAATCCACGGCTGGTCTACTGCTCGATCTCGGGCTTCGGCGCCTCCGGGCCGCTTGCCGAGCAGCCCTGCTACGACACGGTGGCCCAGGCCATCACCGGCTTCCTCGGGCTGATGATCAACCCCGAGACGCCGCGCGTCGTGGGGCCGGCGCTGGCCGACGCGGTCACCGGGCTGATCGCCGCCTTCTCGATCCTGGCGGCGCTGCACGAGCGCGAGCGCACCGGCAAGGGCAAGCTGGTGGAGCTGTCGATGATGGAGGCGATGGCCTATTTCAATCTCGACGCCTTCACCCACTACTTCTCGCATGACGAGGTGATGGGCCCGTACAGCCGGCCGCGCGTCTCGCAGTCCTACGCGCTGGAATGCGCCGACGGAAAATGGGTCGCGCTCCACATGTCGTCGCCGACCAAGTTCTGGCAGGGCCTCGCCGACGCCATGGAACGGCCGGACATCCTGCAGGATCCGCGGTTCAGCGACCGCGTCGGCCGCATCGAGAACCAGGAGGCGCTGCTGCCGATCCTGCGCGAGGTCTTTCGGGGCCGTTCGCGGGACGAATGGCTCGGCCGGCTCGAACAGCACGGCGTGCCGAGCGCACCCGTCTACGATCCAAGCGAGGTCGCCGACGATCCCCAGGCGCGGCATCTCGGGCTGTTCATCGCGGCCGCGCATCCCTTCCGTGGCCATACGCGGACGGTCAGGTTCCCGGCATCGTTCGACGGCGTGCGGATGGAGTCGGTCGCGCCGCCGCCGCTGCTCGGCCAGAACAACGAGGAGATCCTCGGAGCGGAAGAGGAGATCCGGCGATGAAACGCAGCACCGACCGCATCCTCACCACCCATGTCGGCAGCCTGCCGCGGCCCGAGGCGGTGGTGGAGCTGCTCTTCGCCCAGGATCGCGGCGAGGCTTACGATCCCGGCCGGTTCGATGCCGTGATGGCGGGTTCCGTCGCCGCAATCGTGCGGCAGCAGCGCGATGCCGGCGTCGACATCGTCAGCGACGGCGAGACCAGCAAGATCAGCTACGCGACCTATATCCGCCACAGGCTGACCGGGTTCGAGGGCGATTCGGCGCGGCCGACGCCGCAGGATCTCGACGACTACCCCGACTACCGCGACCGGCTGGTCAAGGAAGGCGCATCGGCGAAGTACCTCCGGCCGGTCTGCCGCGGGCCGATCGCGGTCAAGGACCTGGGGCCGGTCGAGCGCGACATCGCCCATCTCCAGGCGGCGATGGAAGGGAGCGGCGCGGCCGAGGGATTCCTCAACGCCGTCTCGCCCGGCACGATCGCGGTCTTCCAGCCGGACGAGCATTACGGCTCCTACGAGGCCTATCTCGCCGCGCTCGCCGCCGCGATGCGGCCGGAATACGAGCGGATCGTCGCCTCGGGCCTGCTGCTGCAGATCGACTGCCCAGACCTCGCCATGGGACGGCACAGCCGGTTCAAGCACGACAGCGATGCGGAGTTCCTGCACCGGGCCGCGCTCCAGGTCGAGGCGCTGAACGAGGCGCTGGCCGGCCTCCCACCCGATCGGATGCGGCTCCATATCTGCTGGGGCAACTACGAAGGTCCGCACACCCACGACATGCCGCTCGCCGATCTGCTGCCGGTCCTCTTCAAGGTGCGGCCGATGGCGCTGCTGATCGAGGGCGCCAATGCGCGGCACGAGCACGAATGGGAAATCTGGCAGGATACGAAGCTGCCGGATGATAAGATC
>DATGFU010000323.1:0-6028 GCA_035308865.1 Allostellaceae bacterium
AGCTCGGCCGGTATCGTGACGGCGTCGACCCGGATGGGTTGGCCGCCGGCCGCCGCTATGTCGCCCGTCGGCGCCACCGGCGCCAGCGAGTAGTAGCTGGTCGGGGGGCTGCTGCCGCAGCCGGCAAGACTAAGGCCCATCACTGCGGCCGCAAGGCGAAGGTACCGGCTCATTTGGCCTCGTCGCTCCTTCCCTTGACCAGGGCCTCGGGATGTTCCTGCAGGAAGTCGGCCAGCGCCCGCATCGACCGTGCTGCTTCTTCCAGCTCGTGCATCATGCCGCGGAGATCGGTGCTGCGGCCGGCCTGGCCGCCCAGCACCTCGAGCGTCCGGGTCGCCGCGTCCGATGTCTCGTTCAGGCTCTTGATCAGCGCCGGCACGGAGGTCTCGGCATCGGCCGTGAGCTTGTTCAGATGTCCCAGAGTCTCGTTCAGCGAGTGCAGCGTCCGCTTGGCGTCCTCCGAGCCGGTCAAGGCGTCGAGATGCGCCAGCAGGTCGCGCAGATGGTTTCCGATATCGGCAAGCGGCATCGCGGCGACCGCATCGAGCGCCCGTGAGGCCGACCGTGCAAGCCCGTCGAGGTCGCTGGCGCCGCCGGCCGGAATCTCGGGATAGGCGCCGCCCTTGCCGAGCGTCGCCGCCGACGCCTTGGGAACGATGTCGAGCGCGACCAGGCGTTGCCCCGTCAGCAGATTTCCCGAGGCCAGGCTCGCCCTGAGGCCTTCTCCGATGAGGCGCTCCAGCATCGCGTCGGTCGCCGCACGGGCGCCCGCCTGTCCCGCGCCGACCGTGAGGCCGGAGACCTTCTCAGGCTCGATCTCGATGACCGCCGGCGTCGAAAGGACGCCGGCCGTGGCATCGTAGGCGAGCTGAACATCGACCACCCGCCCGACATAGCGCCCCTTGAGCTCGACCGCCGAATTGTCGGCGAGGCCATGGACGGCATCCGGGAAGTTCACGATGTAGCGGACCTGTTCACCGTGCGGCTCCGCCTCCGCGCTCGCGGAATCGTCGAAGAGCCGGAAGGCGGCACCGGCAGGACTGGGCGGCGTCGAGCCGGCATCCGGTCCCGTATCGAACTCGATTCCCCCGGCGACCAGCGCCTGAAGCGATTCGATGCTGGCCTTGATGCCTCCCGGACCAGCCGATAGAGAGACGCCGCTCGCGTTCCAGAACCGCGAGCCCGGATGGACCATTTCGGCGTAGGGCGCGCGGACGAAAATATGGATGTCCACACCTTCGCCCTTGCCGGAGAGCTGCGAGCCCAGCACCTCGCCCACGGGGTAGCCATGGTGATAGATCGGCGCGCCCTGGCCGAGCCCCCCGAGCCATTCGGCGTGCAGCAGGAAACGGTGCCCCGGCTGCTCGGGATCGGCGATCGGCGGGTCTTCCAGTCCCTTGAAGGTCGATTGCGGGTGGCCGGGCTTGCCCGGCTGCAGCTCGAGATAGGCGCCCGAGACGAGCGTGTTGAGCCCGCTGATGCCGGCCGGCGACAGGCGCGGCCGTACCACCCAGAACGAGGCGCCGCTTGTCACTGCGGCCGCAGCACTGCGATCGATCCGCGCGGTGACGACGACGTGGGAGAGATCCTCCGACAGGGCGACGCTCTCGACCGTGCCGACATCCACCGATTTGTAGCGAACCTTGGTGTGGCCCGCCTCGAGCCCCTCGGCGGTCTCGAAGGTGATGGTCACCAGCGGCCCGCGCTCGATCAGCTCCCGCACGCCCAGCCAGATGACGAGCGCCAGCGCACCGACCGGCACCAGCCAGACGAGCGCGAAGCCGCGGCTGCGGCGGAGCCGGGCCACCGGTGGCTGGTCGGTCACGCTGCCGCCTCCGCCGCATCCCACATCAGCCGCGGATCGAACCGTGCCGATGCCAGCATGGTCAGGATCACGACCGAGGCGAAGGCGAAGGCGCCGGGTTCGGCGCGGACGCTCGCCACCTGTCCATAGGTCACCAGCCCGGCCAGGATCGAGATCATGAAGACATCGATGTTCGACCAGCGTCCAATCACGTCGATGGCGCGGAAGAACCTCGTCTGCGCAACCAGGCGGCGAGGTGCCGGCAGCCGCAGCGAGATCAGGAACCAGGTAAGGCCGCTCAGCTTGACGATCGGGATCACCACAGAGGCCAGGAAGACGATGACGGCCAGCGGCCACAGGCCGAGCTCGATCAGCTCGCGGACCCCGGACAGGATGGTATTGGGCTCGACGCGGCCGAACCGGACCACGGTCATGACGGGCAGCGCCATCGACGGAACATAGAGCAGCCACGCCGCCCCGGCCAACGCTGCCGTGTAGTGCGCGGAATTGGGCTTGCGCCGTGACAGGACGTACCCACAGCGCGGGCAAGGGCGGCCTTCCTCCTCCTCGCCGCTGCGCCGCTCGCAGCCTTGGCAGGCAAAATCGCCCGGCCGCGGCGGGCGTTCCTCGGTCTCAGCCCCGATCATCGCCCAGATGCGCCGCAGATCCAGCGACGGGTCGATCGCCAGCACGGTCAGCGCCACGCCGACAAAGGACCATCCGCCGGGAAGGACGTTCACCACGGCGAAATCCTGCAGCCGGGTGAAGGCGACGAACCCGCCGATCAGGAACACGTCGACCATCGCCCAAGGGCGGCAGGCCAGCACCCGCCGGAAGAGCGGTCCGAGCCAGGGCTGTACGAGGTCGAACCGGACCGCGACCAGCACCGTCGCCAGCCCGAGCAGCCAGAGCGGGGGAATCGCGACGACGAGCAACTCCACGACGGTGCCGAGGAGGTGATAACCCTGGTCCCACAGCGCGGCGCCGCCGCTCGCGAGGAAATTCTGCCGGTCTCCGCCCGAGAACCGCATCTGCATCAGCCCCAGGAGGTTCGCCGGCACCAGCATGACGAGCGCCGTAAGGGTCAGGGCCAGCGCCGCGTCGAGGCTGCTCCCGGCCCGCCGTTCGAGCGTGGCGCCGCACCGCAGGCAGGACGCCACCATGCCGGATTCCATCTCCGGAACATGCTGTTCGAGACTGCATTCCGGGCAGGCGAGGACAGGATCAGCTGGGTCGATGGACATCGCGGACGAGGTGCCACGTGGAAGCGCCGGCTGCAAGCTAACACCCGCGTAGGACGAGGGTTCCGGTCCGATCGGAAATCTGAGCGGAGGTTTTATGCCCCATCGCGCGAGAGCGCCGGGTCAGGTCAGCCGGTCCCGCTGCCCTTCCAGAGGCGGCGCCTGGTTTGCGATCGAGTGGGTCACGAAGGGCGCCGTCCGCTGCGCCGGCTGCCAGTCCCTGGCAGAACTCCTTCCGCCGCCATCTTGCGCCGCGTGACGGCGGCCGGCCATAGTCGCGGCGCAATGCCCGATCCCGCAGACCATGGACGCTGAGCCGCTCGCCCCCGCGCCGCGCGTGGTGATTGCGGATCGCCGCCTGTTCGTCCTGGTCCTCGGCGCGCTGTCGATGATGGCGCCTCTGTCGCACGACATGTACCTGCCGGCGCTGCCCGGGATCGGCCGGACCCTGGGGATCGACGAGGCGACGACGGTGGCGACGCTGTCGGCCTTCGTGATCGGCTTTGCCGTCGGCCAGCTGATCTGGGGGCCGGTGGGCGACCGCTTCGGTCGCCGCGGCCCGATCGTGGTCGGCCTGTTGCTTTATGTCGCCGCCTCGTTCGCCTGCGCGAATGCCGGCAGCGGCGCGGCGCTGGTCGGCTGCCGGTTCATCCAGGCGATCGGCGGCTGCGCCCCGGTGGTGCTGGCGCAGGCGATGGTGCGCGATGCCTACGAGCGGCGCGACGGGGCGCATGTGCTGTCGCTGATGCTGCTGGTCGGCAATATCGCACCGCTGCTGGCGCCGACGATCGGCGGCGCGATCCTGGTGTGGCTCGGCTGGCGCTCGATCTTCCTGGCGCTCGGCCTGTTCGGCGCGTTCTCATTGCTGGGCCTGGTGCTGCTCCCCGAGACGCTGCCGCCGGAGCGGCGGCATCCGCGGCCGCGGCGAGACTTGGTGCTGGGCTATCTGTCGCTCTTCGGCCATCGCCGATATCTCGGATACCTGCTGACCGCGGGCTGCTATGGCGGCGCGTTCTTCTCGTGGCTCGCCGGCTCGTCCTTCGTGTTCATCGGGTACTACCATGTGCCGGTGCAGTATTTCGGCTTCGTCTTCTCCGGCGGGGTCGTGGCCATGATGGCAGCGAATTTCCTCAACCGCGCCCTGATCCGCCGGCTCGATCCGGACCACGTGCTTCGCTTCGGCCTCGCCATCGCCTCGCTGGCCGGGCTGGCATCGATAGCGGTGGCCTCCCATCCCGAGGGCAGGCTGTGGCTCATGGCCCCGGTGCTATGGATCTTCGTCGGGTCGCAGGCGCTGATCGGGCCCAACGCCACGGCCGGCGCGCTCGCCGATTTTCCGGATCGGGCAGGGATGGCGGCAGCGCTGCTCGGTGCGACGCGGTCAGGCTGCGGCGCGGTCGGCGGCATGTGCGTCGGCTGGTTCGCCGACGGCACGCCGTGGCCGACCGCGGCGGTGATCGGCTCGCTCTCGGCCGCGGCGCTGGTTTCGAATCTCCTCTTCATCCGCACGCGGCCGCCCGGCCAGGCGTGACGTGAAGCCCCAGACCATCCCGGCCGGCGAGCAGGTTCTGGCGGATGTCCCGCTGCTCTCCTGGCAGACCGGCATCGCGCCTGACCTGGTGCTGCGCTGGAACGCCATGCCGGCGCGCCCGGCGGCGCTCGACATCGTCCTGCACCTCCACGGCTACGCGACCGAGGGTGGGAACATGAACCTCGCGGCCGTGAAACTGCCGATCAGCGGGCTCGATTTCGGCGATCCGGACAAGCCGCCCGGGGAGAGCGCCGCGCGCTCGCGGCCGACGCTCGCCATTCTGCCGCGCGGGCGATTCTTCGGCGGCAAGAGCGGCTTCGGCTACGATTTCCCCGTGCTGATCGCGAAGCCGGGGGCGCAGCGTCTGCTCCGACTGGCGCGCGACCTCTTCCGCGATGCCACCGGCCTCGTCCGGGCCGGAGAAGGCCGCCGGGTCCTGACCGCCCATTCGGGCGGCGGGATCGCGGTGATGCCGGTGGCCGAGCAGATCGACCCGCACGAGATCCACGTCTTCGACGGACTCTACGCCGAGGCGCCGTTGCTGGCCCAATGGGCCGAGCACGCCATCGCGCGCGATGCGGCGGCGCTCCGCGCCTCGCCGCTTATGGGTGTCGGCGCATATATGGAGCGCTGGGGCCGCGCGCTGCGCGTTCTCTACATTCCTGGCACCGGTACGGAGCCCGCCAGCCAGACGCTGGCCGAGGCGGTCGACCGTGCGCTCGCCAAGGCCGGCCCCGCGGGATCCAAGCTGGCGCCCTGGTACCGGGTCGAGGCGGTGACGGTCGAACATCTTCGCATGCCGCGCCTCTTCGGCTGGAAGCTGCTGGCCGATGCCGGCGCCGGCATCGTCGAGGCTCAGCGCGAGGCGGAGGCCGGCTCGCCCAGCAGATAGGTTTCGATGTCGGCGCGGTCCTGCGGGTCCGGCACCGAGATGATCATGCGCGTGCCAGGCACGGCACTGCGCGGATCGGTGAGCCAGCCGTCGAGCGTGTCGCGGTTCCAGACGCGGCCCGAAGCGGCCAGCGCGGGCGAATAGACGAAGCCCTCGACGCTCCCCGCCTTACGGCCCGCGAGGCCGGCGAGATGGGGTCCGACCTTGTCGTGATCGAGCGCGTGGCAGGCCGAGCAGCGGGCCTGGAACAGCTCGGCGCCGTGTGCCCGGTCGCCGGGTCCCGCCGCGACGGCGACCGTCTTGGTCCCGAACCGCGCGAGATCCTGCGACGCCTGGCCGCTGACCGAGCGAAAAAACGTGTAGGAGAGCGTGATCGGCGGCAGGTCGCCAATGTCCTTGTCCGCCGCCATGGCCGGATCGACGTAGAACGTCACCGGCATGTCGACCCGCTGATGCGGGCCGAGCAGCTCCTCGCTGAAGCAGAAGCACTGGATCTTGTTGAAGTAGCGGCCCGCCAAGTCTGGCGTCACGTTGTAGGTGGCGTGGCCGACGATCGGCTG
>DATGFU010000324.1:0-7855 GCA_035308865.1 Allostellaceae bacterium
TGGCGCACGGTTCCCGTCGACCAGCGCAGCTTCGGGAAGGACGCCGAGCGCTGCCACCGCGCGGGCCATGGCGAGCAGCGACGCCTGGAGGATATTCAGCCGGTCGATCTCGGCGACGCTCGCGGCACCCAGGCCGATCACCGCGCAGCCGCGCAGGACGACCGCATACTGCTCGCGCTGGGATGCGCTGAGGCGCTTGGAATCGTCGAGACCCTTCAGCCCTTTCGGCAGGCGCTTCGGCTCCAGGATCACCGCCGCCGCCACGACGGGGCCTGCCAGCGGCCCCCGGCCGACCTCGTCGACGCCACAAACCAGGCCGCCCAAGCGACGCTCCCACGCGAGATCCGGCACCGCCCCCTCCCGGCCGATCGGTTCGCCGCCGAGCGGTCATCGCGCCGGGGGCATGGTCTCCGACCATAGCCGATGGTCGCTGCCCAGCACATAGACCCGTTCGGCATCGACGGCCTGAATTGCGGTCACGCCGGGCTGCTGGAGAAGATCGGAATCGACCAGGGACCGGGTCTTGGCCGTGCCGTTCTCGGCCCAGAGCCTGCCGTCCTTGCTCAGGACATAGACGAACCGCCCATCGACGGGCTCGAAGGCGCTGACGGCGGTGTCCACCTGCTCCGGCGCATCCTCGCCGTTCTTGCGCCACAATCCGCCGTCGCTCCCCGTCAGGTAGACCGACGAGCCGACGATTCGAAAGTCGCCGACATTGCTGCCGACCTGACGACGGTCGACGTTCGAGCCGTTCTCGCGCCAGAGCTTGCCTTCCCGGCCCTTGACGTAGACGATCGTCGCGTCGACCGCCCGGAAGGCGGCGACCTCGGCATCGACGAGGCTGCGGTTGCTCTGGTCGCCGGTCTCACGCCACAGCCTGCCATCGGTGCCCAGCACGTAGACGGTCGTGCCGTCGAGCGGCTGGAACCGCGCCACGGTCGCGTCGACCTTCTGCCGCGCGCCGTCGCCGTCCTCCCGCCACAGGTTTCCCTGCGGATCGAGCGCATAGAAGCTGGTGCCGTCGAGCGCGTAGAACGACGTGACCGCCGGGTCGACGACCTTCGCATCCTTGCCGTCGAGCGTCGCGCGCCACAGCTTGGCGTCGCTTGCCAGCACATAGACGCTGGTGCTCCCGGCGACCTGGAACCGGTAGACGGCGCTCGCCACCGCGCTCCGCGTGTTGCGGCCGTGGCCTGCCGGCGGCTGCACCGCAGCCGGCGTGCCGAAGACATTCTGCTTCGTCGCCGCGATCGGATCCTGGGTCAGGCAGCGCTTGAACGCGGCAAGGCCGCCGGGCTCGGTGAGATCGCCCGAAAGCTGTGCGCACAGGAGCCGCAGCTGCTTCGTGCGCGCATCGTCCTGGGCGAACGCCATGCCGGCCACGGCGAGGACCGTGGCAAGCGCGCACGCCAACCCGACGATGATGCCCCGGCTCCGCATCATGTTTGGAGACTAACGCGGCCGCGGCGCGCCCGAAAGCGCCGCCTCGCCCGTTCGTGCAGTTGTCACGTGCGCAGCCTCGCGAAACCGGCGAAGATGCCGCCGGCCGTCAGACCCCGGAGGGAAGCCGATGAGCAGCACGCTTCTTATATTACTGGTGGTATTAGCCGGCGCATCAATCCTTTTCTACTACATGAGCGTGAAGGCGGTACCGCAAGGCTTCAATTGGACCGTCGAGCGATTCGGGCGGTTCCACGCCCTGCTGCAGCCGGGGCTCAACTTCATCATACCGGTCGTCGACCAGATCGGCCGCAAGGTCAGCGTGATGGAGAAGCCGATCCAGATCCCGGCGCAGCGGGTCATCACCAAGGACAACGCCTCGGTCGAGGTCGACGGCATCGTGTTCTATCTGGTGTTGGACGCGGTGAAAGCGTCATACGCCGTGGCCAGCCTCGAGACCTCGATCTCGGTCCTGGCGATGACCAATATCCGCACTGCGATCGGCTCGATGGATCTGGACGAGACCCTGTCGAACCGCGAGCGCATCAACAACGAGCTGCTGCGCGTGCTCGACCTCGCGACCGAGGTGTGGGGCACCAAGGTGACCCGCGTCGAGCTCAAGGACGTGCAGCCGCCGGTCGACGTGGTCGCCTCGATGGCAAAGCAGCTCGCCGCCGACCGCGAGGCGCGGGCCGTCATCCTGGCGGCCGACGGCGTGAAGAAGGCCGCCATCCTCAGGGCCGAGGGCGAGAAGCAGTCGGTGATCCTGGCCGCCGAGGGCCGGCTCGCCGCCGCCCAGAAAGACGCCGAGGCGCGCGAGCGGCTCGCCGCCGCCGAGGCGATGGCGACGAAAGTTGTGTCTGAGGCGGTGCAGTCGGGCAGCGCGGCGGCGCTGAATTATTTCGTCGCCCAGCGCTACACCGACGCGCTCGCCAAGATCGGCACGGCCACCAACAGCAAGCTGATCATGATCCCGCTGGAGGCGGCGGGCATCGCCGGCTCGATCGCCGGCATCGCCGAGCTGGTGAAGGAGGCGGGCCTGAACCCGCCGCAGGCACCGGCCGCGGCCGCGCCGGTGCGGCGCGGCGTGCTGCCGACGCTGCCGCCGGCGGGCGATACGCCGAGCTGAAAGGATTGGCGCCATGGATGTCTGGGTTTGGCTGGCGATCGCCGTCACCCTCTTCATCATCGAGATCATCGCGCCGGGCTATTTCCTGATCTTCCCGGCGGTCGGCGCGATGGCCGTCGGCGTGGCGGACCTGATGGGCGTGCATCTGATCGAAGGCCAGCTCACGCTGTTCGCCGCGGTGTCGGCCGTGCTCTTCGCGGTCACGGTCCGGCGCTATCGCGACATGCTGTCGAACCGGAAACAGGCCCTGGTCAACCTGCCCGACCGGCTGGTGGGCTCGCAGGGCACGGTCGAGGATCCGCTGACCGCCGGGCGCGGCAAGATCCGGCTCGGCGACTCGGTGTGGCTCGCGCGCGGCCCAGATCTCGACAAGGGACGGCCGGTCCGCGTCTGCGCCGTCGACGGCACCGTGCTGGTGGTCGAACCGCTCGAATGAGGCCATCCGCGATCTCGCCTGCACCGGCAACATAGCGGACACGAGTCCATGCCGTTGCGGCGGAGGAGCATTTCGGACTATCTTTCACTCGATCCGGCTCTGTGCCGGTCGCACCGCCCCCGAGGAGGGGCTTGCTGTCGGCATGCCTGACCGACGATGGGTCGTCTACAAGACGCCCCTCACCCGTTTCACAGAAACCGTTCTCATCCTGCTGATCACCGTGGCATCGGTCGTGCTTTGGCGCGTCGTGCTGCCGGATGTGTCGATCTCCTATCCCCTGGTCGTGTCGCTCGTTGCCGGGTTCGCCGTCGTGCCGGCGATCGGCGCCCGGGTCGCCCTGCGTCGCGGCGCCCCGCTGATGTCGCCCGAGGAGCGGTCGCGGCGCTATCTCGACGAGATCACACCGATCGGCCTGGGCCGCCACGGCATCCTGCGCCCGGCTTCGACAGGCCGGCGCCCTCGCTCGCGCGGGTTGCGCCGCTAACCACCGATCTGCGCCAGGAACCGCGCCGGCGAGACGATCGGGATGCCGTCTATCACGCCAAGGGAAAGCAAATCCTTGTCGCCGGTCACGAGGTAGTCGGCTTTTCCGGCGACTGCAAGGGGCAGGAACTTATCGTCCTTTGGATCGCGTGACGCCGTAATTTGCTCGTCGATGGAAACAAGCTCGCCGTTCGCGACGAATCACGCCACCAATTCGGCAACATCTTCCGGTGTCGTATATTTTCCAAATTTCCGTCGTCGAAGCACGTCGACCAGTTCAGTCAACGTATCAGTCGAATAGAGCACCGTCCCGTGCTCATCAAGCTGCACGATTAACTGGGAAAAACTCTCTCCGGGCTTGATCAGTGCACTGACAAATACATTGGTATCGACGACGACGCGCATCAATCGCTGGCGAGCAGGGCGTCGAAAACCTCCGTGGTGAGGCCACGGGCGACCACAGTCGCCCGCATCTTGCTAGCGATGTCAGCCAGTCTTTGACGCGGCGCCCGGGAACTGTCTTCAAGAACGATCGAGAAGCGTTGGCCGGGCTGGATATTGGCCTTCCGAGCCGCCTCGGTAAACGTCTCGATCGTCACGTTTTTGAGAATCTTGTTCATCGCCGCTCCTTATTGCGCGTGCCCGCCGCCCTGTCAAAGAGGGTACTCCAGCATATTCCGCGCTCGTCACAGCAGCGACAGCTGGTCGCCCTTTTGCGGCGGGCGGCGGAACTGCGTGCAATCGAGACTGCCGTAGTGGTGCGGATTGTCGAGGCCGAGCCGTTTCACCGCCTTGCGGAAGCGCTGGGCCAAGAGATCTGCGTAGGGGCCGGCGCCGCGCATGCGCTCGCCCCATTGCGCGCTGTTGAGCTTGCCGTGCCGGACGTCGCGGATCAGCGACAGCACGTGCCGCGCCTTCAGCGGGTAATGCGCCTCCAGCCACTCGGAGAACAGGTCCTTGATCTCCAGCGGCAGGCGCAGCACCACGAAGCCGGCCCAGTAGGCGCCATTCTCCTTGGCCGCCTCGAGTATCCGCTCGAGCTCATGGTCGTTGAGACCGGGGATCATCGGCGCGGCCATGACGCCGACCGGAACGCCGGCATCGGCCAGCGCCCTCATCGCCGCAAGCCGCTTCGCCGGGGTCGAGGCGCGCGGCTCCATGGTGCGGGCGAGCTTCGAATCGAGCGTCGTGACCGAGATCGACACGCCCGTGAGACGCCGCGCCGCCATCGGTGCCAGGATGTCGATGTCCCGAGTCACCAGCGCCGATTTCGTGACGATCGAGACCGGATGGCTGAAGTCGCGCAGCACCTCCAGGATCCCGCGCATGATCCGCCATTCGCGCTCGATCGGTTGGTAGGCATCTGTGTTCGTGCCGATGGCGATCGGCTTGCATTGATAGCTGGGCTGCGACAGTTCGCGCGCGAGCAGCACCGGGGCCTCCGGCTTGGCGAACAGCACGGTCTCGAAGTCGAGGCCGGGCGACAGGCCGAGATAGGCGTGGCTCGGCCGCGCGAAACAGTAGATGCAGCCGTGCTCGCACCCGCGGATCGGGTTGATCGACTGCTCGAAGGGAACGTCCGGCGACTTGTTGCGTGCGATGATCGACCGGGTGGAATCGATCGTGACCGAGGTGCGCAGCGGCGGCAGATCGTCGTCGACATACCAGCCGTCCTCGGTCTTTTCCCGGCGCTCGGCGTCGAATCGCGGATCAGGCGACGACAGGGCGCCGCGACCATGCCTCGTGCCGGAGTCGCTGCGGTTTGACATGACGCCATCCTAGCGTCAGGTGAGAACAAATCAAGTACGATGACGATGGTGCTCTGATGGCCGGCCGAGCCGGCCCAACCGTCACCCTCCGTTAAGGCAACCTGAGAGATGATCTCCCCGCCTGGACGCCTTCTGTGCTAGGCAGCGGAAGGCAGCGCCGATTTGCTGCATTTGAGAACCTTTGTACGGCGTTGGACAGAGACTGACCCGCGTGCCTACGAAGAACCTCAGCGACAGTATTTTCGCCGAGCACGTCCGCGTCCTCTATCAGCAGATGCCGCTGGCCATCGTGGTCAACGCGGCCTGCGCGCTGCTCGCCACCAGCCTGCTGCTCCCGATCGGCGGCTGGCCGGTCTGCGCCTGGTTCGGGGCGGTCGCGGCACTCTCGGTGTTCCGCTGGCTCGCGTGGCGGCGATACGCGCGGCACACCGGCGTGATGACGGATTCCGACTACTGGGCGCAGCTGTCCGTCACTGGCGCCGGGCTGTCGGGAGCACTCTGGGGCCTGGGGGCGGCCGCTTTCTTCTCCGCGCATTCCGAAGGCTTGCCCTACGTAATCGTGGTGATCGCGGGCATGTGCGCCGGCGCGGTCGGTTTCTACGCCGCGCATTTCCCTTCGCTGGTGGCATTCCTGATGCCGGCGACCCTGCCGTTTGCGATCCGGCTCGGCTGGAACGGCTCGGTCGACGGCATGGCGCTGGCGCTCATGACAGTGCTGTTCGCCACGGTGCTGGCCGTCAGCGGCAAGAACATCGGACGGTCGCTCGATGCCGGCCTCACCTATCGCTTCGAGCTGGAGCTGGCGAACGAGGAGGCGAGCCAGCGCAACCGGACGCTCCAGGAGACCGCCCGCGATCTCGCCAACGCGCGCGACCTCGCCGAGGCGGCCAACAAGATGAAGTCCGAGTTCCTGGCGAATATGAGCCACGAGCTGCGGACGCCGCTCAACGCCATCATCGGCTTCTCGGACCTCATGGCCGGCGAGCTCTTCGGGCCGCTCGGCGCCTCGGTCTACAAGGGGTATGCGACCGATATTCTGGGCAGCGGCCGCCACCTGCTGCAGATCATCAACGACATCCTCGACATCTCGAAGATCGAGGCGGGGACGATGCAGTTGAACCTCGAGGATGTCGGGCTCGAGGAGATGATCGCATCCTGCCGGCGTGCGGTGATGCCGAGGGCGACGCAATCCGGCCTCACCGTCACGATGAAGGTGCCGGAAGACATGGCGGTCGTCGCCGACCCGACGATCATCAAGCGGATGCTGCTGAACCTTTTGACCAACGCCGTTAAATTCACGCCCAGCGGCGGCACGATCTCCATCGACGCCGCCTCCACGACCGCGTCCGCCTCGGCACCGGCCGGGATCGAGATCACCGTGACCGATACCGGGATCGGGATGTCGGAGAAGGACATCGAGATCGCGCTGCTGCCTTTCCGCCAAGTCGACGGCTCGCTCAGCCGGCGCCATGAAGGCACCGGGCTCGGCCTGCCGCTCGCCAAGAGCTTGGCCGAGTTGCACGGCGGCACGCTCACGCTCGAAAGCGAGGTCGGAATCGGCACGACGGTGACGGTCAGGCTGCCGGCCAAACCGCCGGGCGACTGGGTGATTGTCCCGCCTGCTCGCCCCCGCGACGTCGCAGATACGACAAGGGCACCGAGCTAGGCCGCGCCGCCCTCCGGCGCTTTCAGCACGTCGCCAAGCTCTTGCCACTCGCGGCGTGACAGGCCGCTCGTCTCCTGCGTCACCGCCTCGCCGGCCAGCATGCGGCGGATGACCGAAAGCGCCGTCGCCGAGAGAAGCGCGCCGCCGATCCGGTACTGGCGGAAGGCGGCCGCCGTCGCCGGGACCCAGCGATCGAGCACATCGAGCATCGCCTCGGCATAGACGCGGATCTCGTACTGGGCATGCGCGTCCGCCCGCAGGCTGACGAAATGCATGAGATTGTGAAGATCGGTCTTCCAGTACCACTGGGTGTAGAAGCCGAGCGACAGGTTCATCCGGGCGAGCTCGCGCGCGAGTCCGTGGCGTGCCGGATCGATGGCGGCGCCCGTTTCGTCCTCGTTCAGCATCTCGGCGTAGTGCGCGTAGGCGCGCTCCGCATCCTCGCGCAGCAACGCGAGCACACGGGCCGCCTCCTCGCCCTCCAGCACCGCGCCGCGGCCCTGCCGGTTGACCGTCGATTGCGCCGCCAGCTGGTCGGGGGCCGGCACGTAGAACTCGTTATCGAGGATCGAATAGCGCGCCGAGATCTCGTTCACGTTGGCCGTGCGGTGGCGGATCCATTGCCGTGCCACGAAGATCGGCAGCTTCACGTGGAACTTGATCTCGCACATCTCGAAGGGCGTCGAGTGGCGATGGCGCATCAGGTAGTGGATGAGCGCCCGGTCCTCGCTGACCTTGCGCGTGCCCCGGCCGTAGGAGACGCGCGCCGCCTGCACCACCGCCCCGTCGTCGCCCATGTAGTCGATCACGCGGAGGAAACCGTGATCAAGAATAGGAATGGCTTGATAGAGGATTTCCTCCAGCGCCGGAACGGTGACTCTCCGCGTCGGAGTCTCGCTGCTCCGCAGGCGTTCGATCTCGTCCTGCTGCTC
>DATGFU010000325.1:0-6997 GCA_035308865.1 Allostellaceae bacterium
AAGGCGATGCCGTAGAGCCCGGCGGTGAGGAAGGCGACGATGATGCCGACGCAGATGACCAGCACCGGCAGGGCGGTCGCCTCCATTGAGATCGCGAGGCCCTGGATCACGTTCGTGCCGTGGCCGGTCGTCGACGCCTGGGCGATCGAGCGCACCGGACGATAGGCGGTCGAGGTGTAGTACTCGGTGATGACGACGATCAGGCCTGTCACCGCGAGGCCGACCAGCGAGCAGATGAAGAGCGAGGTGCCGGTGATGGCGCCGCCCTCGGTCGGCGTCAGCACGGTCGCGAACCCGACCAGCTGCTGGATCACCACCCAGATGAGGCCGGCCGAGATCACGCCGGTCACCACGAGTCCCTTGTAGAGTGCGGCCATGATGTTGCCGCTGCTGCCGAGGCGGACGAAGAACGTACCGACGACCGAGGCGAAGATGCAGACCGCGCCGACGACCAGCGGCAGCAGCATCGTCGTGTCGCGGGCCGCCGGGTCGGCGAAGAAGATGAAGCCCAGCAGCATGGTCGCGACGACGGTCACGACGTAGGTCTCGAAGAGATCCGCCGCCATGCCGGCGCAGTCGCCGACATTGTCGCCCACGTTGTCGGCGATCACGGCCGGGTTGCGCGGATCATCCTCCGGGATGCCCGCCTCGACCTTGCCGACGAGATCGGCGCCGACATCGGCGCCCTTGGTGAAGATGCCGCCGCCGAGCCGCGCGAAGATCGAAATCAGCGAGGCGCCGAAGGAGGTGCCGACCAGCGCCTCGAGCACGCCGCGCAGATCGGCGTCGGCGGTATTGGCGCGCAGCACGAAGTAGTAGATCGACACGCCGAGCAGCCCCAGCCCGACCACCAGCATGCCGGTGATGGCGCCGGCCCGGAAGGCGATCGAGAGGCCCGCGGCAAGCCCGTCGCGCGAGGCCTGGGCGGTGCGGACATTGGCGCGCACGGAGACGTTCATGCCGACATAGCCGGCCGCGCCGGACAGCACCGCGCCGATGCCGAAGCCGATCGCCACCCTCAACCCGAGCGTGAAGCCCAGGATCAGCAGGATGACGACGCCGACCATCGCGATCGTGGTGTACTGCCGGTTGAGGTAGGCGCGCGCGCCCTCCTGGACGGCGGCGGCGATCTCCTGCATGCGCTGGGTGCCGGCATTCGCCGCCAGCACCTGGCGCCCGGTGAAGAGCCCATAAAGCACGGCGAGCGCGCCGCACGCGACGACGATCCAGTTGGTTGTGGACATCAAGGAAGGAGCCTCGGAACGGGTTGTTATCGGCGAATCCGGAGGCCGCCTCAAGCGGGCGAGCCGGGCCGGGGCCGGATTGGGTGGCGACCCTCCTAGCAGAACAGGACGGCTTCGTACAATCGAAGACCTTGTCCTTCAGGACAAAGCCCGTCTGCGCAAGCGGGATAGCGACTATTCCAGCCGCCGCTGCAGCCGTCCCGCCAGATCCTGCACGAACTGCCAGGCGACCCGGCCCGACCTGCCGCCCCGCGTCATGGCCCATTCGTTGGCTTCGCGCAGCAGCGCCTCGTCGTCGATGTCGAGCTGGTAGCGCTCGACATAGCCGCGGATCATCGCGACGAAGGTCTGCTGGTCGCAGGCGTGGAATCCCAGCCACAGGCCGAACCGGTCGCTGAGCGAGATCTTCTCCTCGACCGCCTCGCCGGGGTTCACGGCCGAGGAGCGCTCGTTGTCGATCATGTCCCGCGGCATGAGGTGCCGCCGGTTCGAGGTCGCGTAGAGCAGCACGTTGGGCGGCCTGCCCTCGATGCCGCCGTCCAGCACCGCCTTCAGCGATTTGTAGGCAGCGTCGTCATGGTCGAAGGAGAGATCGTCGCAGAACAGCAGGAACCGCTGCGGCTGCCCGCGCAGCCGGCCGAGCAGCACCGGCAGGGACGGGATGTCCTCGCGGTGGATCTCGACCAGGATCAGCCGGTGGACGCTCTCCGCGGCGACGGCGGCATGCACCGCCTTGACCAGCGAGCTCTTGCCCATGCCGCGCGAACCCCAGAGCAGCGCGTTGTTGGCCGGATAGCCGTCGGCGAACTGTCTCGTGTTGGCCAGCAGGATGTCGCGCACCCGCTCGACGCCCTTCAGCAGGCCGAGCTCGACGCGCGACACCTCGGGCACCGGCACGAGGCGGTGACCCTCTTCCTGCCAGACGAAGGCCTCGGCGGCGGCGAAATCGACCGCCAGCGCCGGCGGCGGCGCCAAGCGCTCCAGCGCCTCGGCGATGCGGATGAGGACGGGTTCGATCTCCATGGGGCGGCGGACGCTAGCCATCGCGGGAAGCAGCGTCAACCGACCGTCATTTCGGCGGGGCCGGGTGGTAGAAGAGGTAATTCGCCTGATAGGGGCTGCGGGTGCGCTCGCCCGCATGCTCGGCGCCGCACCCCGTCGCCGGCGCCGCACCGCCTTGCGTGTCAAGACGCTGAACCGAGGTGACGTCCGCCATCCTGCCAGCGCCCTCGTGCGAGGCGGCGGTCAGCAGCAGCCAGGCCACGCTCTTCCCGTCCGGCGCATCCGCCTTGGCCGCGACCTTGCCGACGACCCGGCTGCCGTCGGCCGCCTCCCAGGTCGGACCGGTGAAATGGCGGCCGATCTTGGCGCCGCCGTCGTCGAACAACTCCGCCTCCGGCCCGACCAGGGCCCAGGCGTACTGGTCGCCGGTCTTGCGGCACTCATAGATCTGCACGCCCCGGGCGGCTGCCTGGAAGGCGAGGACCTCGCCGGAGGGCGGTTTGAGCGTGTCGGGCGGGGAGGCGGCCAGCGCGATTCCAGACAAGGCGGCAAGATAAAAAGCGAACGCGAACCGGCCTTTCGCAAACATCCGAAATCCCTCCCCGAACGATCTGAATGTCATGCCGCCTCGCCGATCTCGATCCGGACGGAGAGGCCGGCGTGGCTGGCGAGATTTATCAACGTGTCCAGGCTGAAATTGGCGATCCTACCACGCAGAAGGTCGTTCAGGCGCGGCTGCGTGATCCCGAGCCGGTGCGCGGCCTCACCCTGCGTGACGTTCCAGCTTCGCACCTGACGCTCGATCGCGATCAGCAGACGTGACCGCATCGTCATGTTGGCCGTCGCTGCCGACGTGTCTTCGAGCGCATCCCAGACATTGTCGAAGCTCTGACGCTCCACTTCCTTCTCCACCAAGCAGGAGTTCTTCGACTTTGCCACAGATGGTCGTCATTGCGAGCCGCAGGCGAAGCAATCCAGAGTTCCGAAGCCGTAGCCCTGGATTGCTTCGCTCCGCTCGCAACGACGCGCCGTCAGCGGAATCCCGCGTTAGCCCTACGCAAACGCTCTCGGCTCGACGGAGGTCTCCTCACCCCGCCCCGCCCATCGCGAGGAACTTCTCCCGCCGCTGCTGTCGGAGTTCGGCCGGCTTCTGCTCCAGGAGCGGCGTCAGCGTCTCGTCGAGGGCGTCGCCCAGGGCGGAGATGGCGGCGAGTTTCTCGCGGTGCGCGCCGCCGAGCGGCTCGGGGATGATCCGGTCGATAAGGCTGAGCTTGAGGAGGTCCTGGGCGGTGAGCTTCAGCGCCTCGGCGGCGGCGCTGGCCTGGTCGGCCGAGCGCCACAGGATCGAGGCGCAGCCTTCCGGCGAGATCACCGAGTAGATCGCGTGCTCCAGCATCAGCACGGCGTTGCCGGATGCCAGTGCCACCGCCCCGCCCGAGCCGCCCTCGCCGATGATCGTCGCCACCACCGGCACGGTCAGGCGGAGGCTCGCCTCGATCGAGCGCGCGATGGCCTCGGCCTGGCCGCGCGCCTCGCCGTCGACGCCGGGATAGGCGCCGGCCGTATCGACCAGCGTGATCACCGGCAGGCGGAAGCGCTCGGCCAGCTCGAACAGCCGCCGCGCCTTGCGGTAGCCCTCGGGCCGCGCCATGCCGAAATTGTGGCGGACACGGGTCTCGACCTCGTTGCCCTTCTCGGTGCCGATCAGCATGACGGCGCGGCCGCGGAACCGCGCGAGGCCGCCCAATACCGCCTGGTCCTCGCCATAGAGCCGGTCGCCGGCCAGCGGGGTGAACTCGGTGAACAGCGCCTTCTGGTAGTCAAGGAAATGCGGCCGGTCCGGGTGGCGAGCGACCTGCACCTTTTGCCAGGCGGTGAGCTTCGCGTAGGTCTGGCGGATCAGCTTGGCGGCACGGTCCTGCAGCCGCGCCACCTCGTCGGCGACGTTGACGTCCGCCGTCGTCGGCATGTGCCGGAGCTCGTCGATCTTGCCTTCGATCTCGGCGATCGGCCGTTCAAATTCGAGGAAATGCTGCATGGGCCGGGTGGTTAGCACGGGGGGCGCCGGTCGCCAACCCGAAGCGGGCGCAGGATCGGCGCGCGCCTACCCCGCTTGTCCGTTCGCCGCCACGTAGAGACGCCGCCGCCGGTAGGAAAGATAGAGCCGCATCCGACGCAGCTCGGGCAGGCCGAGCACCATGTCGTGGGTGCCGGCGAGGTTCGGGCTGCTCTGCCGAGCGATGAGGTCGATCTCCGGGGCCGCGAGCTGGAGCCCGGCGACGTCCAGCATCGCGAACCGCCGGCGCCAGGTGGCGAGCCGGCCGCCGCTCGAGGTGATAGTGCCCGGGGTCTGCGTCACGCCGGCCCCGCCGGCGCGCAGCCCGAAGCGCCGCCCGGCGAGATCGAGCGGCATGCTCGACCGTGTGGCGCCGGTATCGATCAGCGCCGTCAACACCTGCCCGTCCAGCGTCACCATGACGACCGCGTGACCGTCGATCACATCGATTGCCGCGCTGTAGGCGCGGCCGGAGAACGGCGCGAGTCCCGCCGGGCAGGCATCGTTGCGATAGAACGAGATTGCACCGGCCGCGACGTCGAGGCCGAGATCCCAGCGGGTCAGGACGTCGCCGCCGATCAGCCCGGCAGCGCGGTCGTCGAGCGCGCTCCAGCCCGGCACCAGCACGAGGGTCGCGGCGCCCTGGCGGAGCGTGCCGATGGTGAAATCGCCGACCGAGACGTAGTCGCTGAGCGGCTTGCCGTCGGCGCCGGCGAGCAGCGGATTCGGCGCGGTCCGGGTGGTCAGGCCGAGCGCGCTGGCCTGGCGCCCGCTTACCAGGCTGAGATCGGCGCCGGTATCGAGCTCGAAGATCGAGGCGCGGCCGTTCAACGTCACCGGCAGCAGCAGCTGAGCGCTGGCGCTCGGCATGACGCCGATCGCGGCTACCGGCGCCGGCACGCATGTCGCGGCCGCGGCGGGTACTGCGAGGAATAGTCCCGCAAGGGCCAGCCATGCTTTGGTACCCGTCATTGCGAGCCGAAGGCGAAGCAATCCAGGTGTCCGAGCGCGCGGCACTGGACTGCTTCGCTGCGCTCGCAATGACGAGAGTTGATCAGGCGGCGAGCTTTCGCGTCGCCTGGTCCAGCCACGCGCGGTCCGCCGAGTCCTTGATCAGCGGCAGCAGCGCCGTCCGCACGCGGTCGTGATAGGAATCGAGCCAGGCGATCTCGTCGGCGCTGAGCAGCCCCACCTCGATCGGCCTGAGGTCGATCGGGCAGAGCGTCAGAGTCTCGAATCCGAGCATCTCGCGCTCGGCCCCAGCGATTTGCACCGGCACGACCGCGACGAGGTTTTCGATACGGACGCCGAACCCGCCCGGCTTGTAGTAGCCGGGCTCGTTCGAGAGAATCATGCCGGCCAGCAGCGGCTGGGTGTTGGGCAGAGCGGCGATGCGCGCCGGGCCCTCATGCACGGCAAGGTACGAGCCGATGCCATGGCCGGTGCCGTGGTCGTAGGTGACGCCGGCCTTCCACAGCGGCTGGCGGGCCAGGATGTCGAGCTGCGGGCCGGTCGTGCCCTTCGGGAAGACCGCCATGGCCAGCGCGATATGGCCTTGCAGCACCCGCGTGTAGCGGTCCCGCATCTCCGCGTCGGGCTCGCCGACGGCAACCGTACGCGTGATATCGGTCGTGCCGTCGAGATACTGCGCGCCCGAATCGATGAGATAGAGCGAGTTCCGCTCGATCAGCCGCTCCGTCTCCTTGGTCGCGTGATAGTGAATGATCGCGCCGTTCGAGCCGGCGCTGGAGATCGATTCGAAGCTGAGATCGCGGAAGAGCTCGCCTTCGGCGCGGAACTCCTCCAGCCGGTCGCTGGCCGCGATCTCGCCGAGTTCGCCCGAGGCGGCGGCCCCGTCGAGCCAATGGAGGAACCGCACCATCGCCGCGCCGTCGCGGCGCAGCGCCGCGCGGGCGCCGTCCAGCTCGACGCGGTTCTTGACCGCCTTCGGCACGGCGATGGGATCGGCGGCGCGCACCGTCCTGGCACCCGCTGCCGCGAGCCGGTCGGCAATCCAGGCGGGCGTCGTCGCCGGATCGAGCTGCACCGTCTTGCCGGCGAACCGGTCGAGCGAGGGCCCGAACGCGTCGGGATCGTGCACCGCCACCTGGTTGCCAAGATGCGCCTCGATGCCGGGGGCGAGCTTGCGGCGGTCGATGAAGAGCTCGACCTGGCCCTCCTGGTCGAGCAGCGCCCGGCCGAGCGGCAGCGGCGTATGCGCCACGTCGGCGCCGCGGATGTTGAGGAGCCAGGCGATGCTGTCGGGCGCCGTCACGACCACGGCGTCGCGCTTTGCGGCGGTCAGCGTGGCCGCGATCTCCTGCCGCTTGTCGGTGGCGCTCTTGCCGGAGAACTCGATCGGATGCGGCCGTACGACGCCGAGCGGTTGGGCGGGCCGCGTCGGCGCCCAGATCGCATCGAGCGGATTCGGCTCGACGGCGCGGAGCGAGGCGCCGGCCTTCCCGGCCGCCTCGCGGAACTTATCCAGCTGGGCGGGCGTCAGCAGCCATGGGTCGTAGCCCAGCACCTGCCCGGCCGCGAGCGTGCGCTCGACCCAGCCCTCCGGCGGATCCTCGATCAGGTGATGGGGCTCGAACAGCGCCGCGTCGGTCTCG
Organism: Allostellaceae bacterium; assembly: GCA_035308865.1. Lineage (GTDB taxonomy): Bacteria > Pseudomonadota > Alphaproteobacteria > ATCC43930 > CGMCC-115725 > DATGFU01. Next base: position 6,918 of record DATGFU010000325.1, read on the forward strand.
CTGCGCACCTGCAGCGTGTAGCGCCCATCGACGAAGATCGCGGCGCGGTCGGCCAGCACGATCGCCATGCCGGCCGAGCC
>DATGFU010000326.1:0-10885 GCA_035308865.1 Allostellaceae bacterium
AGGCCCGGCGCGCCGCCTTGACGGCACGGTCCACGTCCTCGGCATCGCCCTCGGCCAGCTGGCAGATCACCGTCTCGGTCGCCGGGTCGATCGTGTCGAACACCTTGCCGGACGCCGCCGGCACCCACTCCCCGCCGATCAGCATCCGCGGCGTCTTGGCGATGAAGCTTTGGGCGGCCTCGCCCAGCCCGGGCACGTTCATCATGTGTGTCATGGCGGATCTCCCGATGGCGGCGGATGCGACGGCGCCGCGGCGGCGCCGGCGGTCGGGCGGACCTTAGCAAGATAGATGCGTCGTCATCAATGGGGGTGGACCGCTTGCCTTCAATCGTCATCCCCGGGCTTGTCCGGGGGATCCACGTCGGGCAGCCGCCTCCGGCCGTCGAAGTCAATGTGTCCGCTCGACGTGGATGGCCGGGACAAGCCCGGCCATGACGATCAAATCACCCGCTCATTAACCTGGGTTCGGAGCCCTGGCGCGGCATGATCGGCCGCGCCGACGAGGCGTCCCCCGTGATATGGTGCGGGCCATGAGCATCGCCGCCGACAGACCGATGACGCTGGCCGAGTTCCTGGCATGGGAGCACCGCCAGGCACTGCGCTACGAGTTCGATGGGTTCCGGCCGATCGTCAGGACCGGCGGCACGATCGCGCACGCCGCCGTGCAACACAACCTCCATACGGCGATGGGCGCGCGGCTGCGGGGCCGGCCCTGCCAGTTTTTCGGCAGCGACGTGAAGGTGCAGACCGGCGAGCGCACCTCCCGCTATCCGGACGGCATCGTCATCTGCTCCGGGCCGCCGGCCGACGCGACAATCGTCCACGATCCCGTGGTGATTTTCGAGGTGCTGAGCGACAGCACGGCCAGCGACGATTACGGCGTGAAGAACCGCGAATACGCCGCGATGCCGTCTGTGCGGCGCTACGTGATCCTCCACCAGGACAGCATCGCCGGGACCATGTTCGAGCGCAGCGGCGACGATTGGATCGGCCACGTCCTGTCGGCGCAATCCGTGCTGAAGATGCCGGAAATCGATGTCGAGATCGCCATGGCGGAACTCTATACCGGCATCGAGCTGGCGCCGCGCCAGGATACGGGCTGAGCAGCCGGCGCCGCGGCGATCACGCGGGAGCGGGCGCGTTTGCCTCAAGCCGCCTTCATGCTAGTGTCCTGACCTTAACGGATGGCTTGCGCGGCTTCCCCACCGTCATGCCCGGGCTCGTCCCGGGCATCCACGTCGCGCAGCAGCCAAGCGGCCCGACGTGGATGGCCGGAACAGGTCCGGCCATGACGACAAAGAGGCGACGACCGTTGGAACCGCAACACTAGACCGAACCATGCACGATCGACGAGCTGAAGGACATCGGCGCCGGCCGGCCGGCATCGGACGAGGTGCTGCGCCTCTACCGTCAGGCGTTCGCCGAATTCGGGACGGTCGCGCTGTGGAGCACGCGCCAACTGCCGCGGCCGACGATGGCGACCGCCTTGTCGATCACCGAGAGCCTGCGGGTCGAGGGTGATCTCGCCGCACGGCTTCTCGCGGAGCGGATCGAGGAAGCCTGCCGTGCCGCTCTCTGAGTTGAAGAGCATTGTCCTCCGAACTCCCACCGCGTGGAGTAGCTGGGATCTCCAATTCAGGCGAGTTGACTCTGAACCTTATCGAAGAACGACGCATACGGAGCTCTTAAGCTAGCCACAAGCTGAGAAAAAGCTCTAAGTGTGTCTCGAATTCGCTCCTGATTCTTCAGTCCATCGCTAAACGCCTTTTCTAGGTGCGTATGAAGACTTGATATGGCGCTTACTGTGGGAGCCCAGACTGCGGCCGCTTGTTCTGGTGATATTTTATTTGAGAAGTGAAGGCTAAATCTGTTGGTAACAACGCAATTAGCAATCGTTTCAAGGCATTCCCCTACGCCACCACAAAGCAATAAAACTGCTCCTCGTTTGCGATAGAACTCGAGTTTGTCTTTCTCCGCCTTAGTAAGCGCTTCGCCTGCCGCCTCCCTCTGGCGTAAACTGTTCTTTTCATTTTCTACCGCCTTAAGCAACCCGTAGCAGAAGACTATATGAGGCGCGGTAAGGTTATCATTGAAATATCGACTATACAGTGCGTCTCGAGACCATATCGCCGATTTCTCATTGTAAGCCACGGTTGGGTCACCGTGAACTGCTGCAATTGCCTGTCCCACGGAGTACGACGGAAGCAACTTGGGCCGCCGCTTAATTGCTGCCGATACTCCGCCCCTACGCCCTCCGTCGTATTCTGCGTCAGGTATCTGAATCATTTCCTGAACCAACCTTCGTTGTGTTGGATCGGTGCTTCGAAAGTCAGACGCGGTCACCGCATTTTGGCTATTGTTGTAGCGAACCACGTCACTGATTAGATCTTCACTAGACGTAGAAATAAATCGAGCCAAGACATATGCATCCTCAGGTGGCTCACCGTCGGCAGTACCAATGGTCCCGGTTGTCTGTGCCCCATTTACAATCGAAATTCCATGTACAGCTACCTTAACAAGGTCTTCTTGAATAGACTCCGTTTCAACCTTGTGCGTCAATGTTGTAAGGCCATTGTTATATACAAAGAAGTTTGCCGGTTTTTCGCGCAATGAGCGCTGCATTTGGTAGTTAATATTCGAATCTCCGGACTTCATTCCTAGAAAGTCCCTAACGTTTGCCGAAAAAAGGCGTGTTCCATGTTGCTTGTACAAGGATCGTAGCAATTGGAGCTTCAATGGAAGAACGAGACACTTCCACTCGCCTTCAACAAACGATAATGGCGCTTTTGCCTCGAAATTTACAACCTCATTGACAAGGATAGGCGTATTCGTATCTGTGTAAAGTCGCTCCAAATCCTCAGATGCGATTTCTTCAGCAAAAATGGACACTGTCAAATTAGAGAAGCGTGCCCTTATAATCGCATGTACCGTTTGCTCTACCGCCGCAACCTCTCCTCTAACCTGGCTAGATCCAGGACAATTGTGTACGAACCACACGTAAATCTGATCTACGTCCCCGTCTTGTAGAGCAGACCTAAAGGCAGCTGCGCTAGGTCGAATTCGCTCTGGTACATTCGGGAGATCGACCTCTACGAGATAAGATATGGCCTGCCTGAGAGTGGCAGCCTTGCCTGCATTTGCGGTAGTCTTCGGAATATCTGCCTTGTAGGACTGCGCTACGACCGCAAGCCGCTGATCCCGGTCGATATACACTACGTCGCAACTACGATCATCCGGGCCATCAACTACGGCGTCGGCGCCGATAGTTGGCAAATCATCGTAGCCAAATTTCAAAGCCATCGCAAAAAGTGCCAATCCGGCACTGCCGAACGGGGCAAGATCGAGTCTGTCTCGAAACGCATGCGACCAGGAGGGCATCTCGCTCATATCGGATCTACCGTTAAGTATGTGGCCATCTTAGGCGAATGGACCCCTATTCGATAGCGCAAAAATCGTCTGTACGCCGAGGGAGAACAGGTCAGGCACACCTACTGTCGCGCGCCTGCGCGTCAGCCGCCTCGCTGCGGCGTCCGGTGCTTCAACGGACTTCGGATGAACGCTATTGTCCGCACCAAACCGGGGACATCCGGGGAATATCGGCCATCACGACCGCGTGACGCTCTTTCATTCGGGGGCCGCGGCGGGTCTTGCGCTCGTTGACATATCGCGCCGAGGCGCTTCACCAAGGGGTCAAGCTTCGATGCAGGGGGCCAGGGTGGAAAAGCGGAATTGGCTACGTGCGGCGGGCAGTCTCGCTCTCGCGCTGACGATCGCAGGCACGGCACAAAGCGCGTCGGCGCAGGCGGCGATCGGGTCATATCCCGCCATGGCGCCGCGCGACCAATACATGATGGACAAGACGGCGGAGATTGCGCTCGCGCGCACCGCAGCGCCTGCCGCCCTCTCGAACGATGCGAGCGTCCTCGTGCTCGGCGCGCATGGTTTCGAGGCCGCCGCGACCGGTACCAACCATTTCACCTGCCTCGTCGAACGGGCCTGGGACAAGCCCTTCGACGATCCGGAATTCTGGAATCAGAAGATGCGCGGGCCGATCTGCATGAATGAGGCGGCGGTGCGCACCGTGTTGCCCATGATCATGGAACGCGCCGAATGGGCGCTCGCAGGCGTTTCGAAGGACGAGATGGCCGAACGCTCGAAAAATTCGGCCAAGGCGAACACGCCGCCGGCGCCGGGCGCCATGTCCTACATGCTGTCCAAGGAGCAATATCTGTCCGACGACCACGGCCATCCCTGGTATCCGCATGTCATGTTCTTCTCGCCGGCCACGGATGGCAGCGCGTGGGGCGCGGATGTGAAAGGCTCCCCGGTGCTGTCGGGTCCCCTGACCAGCCAGATCACGCTGTTCTTCATTCCGGTGCGGAAATGGTCCGACGGAACGCTCGCCGACTACGGCCCGCCGCCGGCGGGATCGGACGATCGCCACCAGCACTGAGCGTTGCAGCAGCGCGCGGGCTTGCGCCCGCACCGCCGCCTCCACGCGCTCCGACCAGCCCCGCAAAGCGTCCATGGCCATCACCGGGGGGCCGACATTGGACACCCATCTGCGGATGAAATCCCACAGATCGATCCGCCGATGCCGCAGATTTCCGCAGATATGAAAGGGGCAGATCTCCGCGTGACTCAGGACGCCCGCCGCCGCGTCTCGATCGCGACCGTCTCGGCGACGCGGTGCGGCATGGCGAAGATCGTCGCCAGATAGGCGGTCGTGCCGCGGTCGGGCTGGCGCAGCCCTTGTTCCCAGCCTTCGAGCGTGCGGAACGGAATGCCGTAGGCCTCCGCGAATTGTGGCCGCGACAGGCCGAGCGCCTTGCGGGCCCCGGCGAGACGTTCGGCGAGTGGCCGGTCGGACTGCCAGACGCGCTGTGCCGCCCGCGCCGCCATGTCCGGCGCTGCGTCGGGATTCTCGGCGATCTGCCGCTCGATGTCCGCATCCGTCATCGCGTCGACCTTGTCCCAGTCGATCTCGGCCACGGCCCGTTCCGCCATTTCCTTCGTCACCTTCACGATAGCCATCGCTCTGCCTCTGCCTTGGTGGCCCTGCGTATTGAAATGATCCGGCAGGCGCTGCCGCGCAGCGTATACACGCAGACGAACAGCCTTATGCCTACCATTCCGAAGGCAACGATGCGTTCTTCGTCGGTGTGATCGACATCAAGATCCTCGCCGACGAGATTTTCGAGCACGATCCGCCCGAGGGCGAGCGGAAGGCCGTGCTTCGCTCGGTTCGCCCGATCCTTGGTCGAATCGTATTCGATGTCCACAGGTCCATCTTACGTCATCGACGTATGTCGGCATGAGCGAAAGCGATCTCAAGAGCGCCGCTTCCCGCCCCTTGCGTCCGTCCCCTCCGATGCTATGGTCCCGCGCGGTCGTCGGCGGAAGGATCGAACCCATGGTACGGCACGAGTGTCGCCGCGGCGTCTGAGCCCCGCGTCCTCACCCTTGCCGAAAGCCTCGTCCCGTGCCGCTTCAGCTCCACAACACGCTCACCCGCCGCAAGGAAGAGTTCCGCCCGCTCGATCCGGGCCGGGTGCGGATGTATGTCTGCGGGCCTACCGTCTATGACGAGGCCCATATCGGCAACGCCAGGCCGGTCGTCGTCTTCGACCTGCTGTTCCGGCTGCTGCGCCGTCTCTACGGGGCAGAGCACGTCGTCTATTGCCGCAACATCACCGATGTCGACGACAAGATCATCGCGGCCGCTGCCGCCAACGGCGAGGCGATCCGCGACCTGACGGAGCGGACCTACGCGCAGTTCCAGCGCGATGTCGAGGGCCTGCTCTGCCTGCCGCCCACCGTGACGCCGCGCGCCACCGAGCACATCGCCGAGATGCAGGCGATGACGGCCAAGCTGATCGACACCGGCCACGCCTACGAGGCCGAGGGGCACGTGCTCTTCGCCATCGGATCGATGCCGGAATACGGCAGGCTCTCGCGCCGCTCGCTCGACGACATGCGTGCCGGCGCGCGGGTCGAGGTCGCCCCCTACAAGCGCGATCCCGGCGATTTCGTGCTGTGGAAGCCGTCGACCGGTGACCAGCCGGGCTGGGACAGCCCCTGGGGCTTCGGCCGGCCGGGCTGGCATCTCGAATGCTCGGCCATGGCCGAGCGCCATCTCGGCGAGAGCTTCGACATCCATGGCGGCGGCGTCGATCTCATCTTTCCGCACCACGAGAACGAGATCGCGCAGAGCGTCTGCGCCCATGGCGGGCGGCCCTTCGTGAACGTGTGGATGCACAACGCCTTCCTCGATCTCGGCGGCGAGAAGATGTCGAAATCGCTGGGCAACGTGCTGACCATCCGCTCGCTCCTGGAGCGCTTCCCCGGCGAGGCGCTGCGCTACGCCATGCTGAGCGCGCATTACCGCGACCCGTTCGAATGGAACGACGACCGGGTCCGCAGCGCGCGCGAGGCGCTCAACCGCTTCTACGGCGCGCTGCGGCCGGTGGCGGGGCTGGAGCCGGCATGGCCGGAGACCCCCGCCACCCTGGCGCCGCTGGAGGACGACCTCAACTCCCCGCTCGCCCAGGCCGTGCTGCACGAGCTGGCGGGCGAGCTCAACAAGGCCGAGACGGAAGACGAACGCCGGACCGCCAAGGGCGCGCTGCTCGCGGGCGGGCATCTGATGGGCCTGCTCGAAGCCGAGCCGGATTCCTGGTTCCGCTGGCAACCCGCGGGGGCTGCCGGGCTCAACGATCTCGAGATCGACCGCCTCGTCGAGGCGCGGCGCGAGGCAAGGGCGAAGCGCAACTTCGCCGAGGCCGACCGCCTCCGCAACATGCTGGCCGGCAACGGCATCCTGCTCGAGGACGGGCCGCAGGGCACGACCTGGCGAAGGACATGAGCGGCCGAGGCGGCGCGGCCCCTCCCCCTGCCCCCCTCCCGCAAGGGGAGGGGGAACGAACTCGTCCTAGCTCACCCCCTCCCCTCGCGGGAGGGGGATGGGGGGAGGGGGCTCCCGCCATCATCCTCTGCGAGCCGCAGCTCGGCGAGAATATCGGCGCGGTGGCGCGGGCCATGCTGAATTGCGGCCTGACCGATCTGCGCCTGGTGAATCCACGCGACGGCTGGCCGTCGGACTCGGCGCGGGCCGCCGCCGCCGGGGCCGATCTCGTGATCGACGGCGCCCGGCTCTACGATACGACCGAAGCCGCGATCGCCGACCGCACCTTCGTGCTGGCGACCACCGCTCGCGCGCGCGATCTTTCGAAGCTTTCGCTCTCGCCCGGCGAGGCGGCGGGGCGGCTCACCGCCGGCGGCGCGGCGATCCTGTTCGGCCGCGAGCGCTCGGGCCTGACCAACGACCAGGTGGCGCTCGCCGACGCCATCCTGACCTTTCCGCTCAATCCGGATTTCACCTCCCTCAACCTCGCCCAGGCCGTCCTGCTGGTCGGCTGGGAGTGGCGCCGGGCGACGACCGCGCCGCCGCCGCCCGAGACGATGCCCGCGGTCAGCCCGCCCGCCACCCGCGGCGAGGCGGTGCATCTCATGCACCATCTCGAGCGCGAGCTCGATGCGGCCGGGTTCTTCTTTCCGCCGGAGAAGCGCGCCCACATGGTCCGCAATCTCCGCAATCTGCTGGCGCGAGCGCGCCTCACGCAGCAGGACGTGCGGACGCTCCACGGCGTGATCGCGAGCCTGGTGCGCGAGCGCCGGTCCGCCCCCGGGCCGAGCCCAGGGGCTTCCGAACAACGGTGACTGTCATCGCGAGCCGCAGGCGAAGCAATCCAGAGGTTAGAGACTGTGGCTCTGGATTGCTTCGCTCCGCTAACCGGAAGCAAGAAGGTTCGCGGCGACGCTGCCGAGACCCTCTCCGCCCTTCAGGGCGGAGAGGGAGGGACCCGCGCAGCGGGAGGGTGAGGTGGGTCGTGCCGACGCTCCGAGCTATCCCCCACCTCACCCCGACCCTCTCCGCCCCCAAGGGCGGAGAGGGAGGATTGAGACAGCCGGTTTCATTCCGAGGGGGTTGGCTGCGAGGCCGGTGGGGAACTCGCAATGACGGTTGCTTCGCTTAGTTTATCCTGCCTTTTCAACGGCAGCCGTTGGCGTCGGCCATCTGCTCGTCCCGGTTGGCGACACGATTGTCCTGCCGCGCCTGGTGCTGCTCGGTGCGCGCTTCCTGCTGCTCCTGCGTAGCTCCGGCATAGTCGCCGCTGGCCATGTCGCGCCGTGCGTCCTGGCGGTCCTGGCGGGCATCCTGCGACTGGTCGCGCGCCGCATCTTGCGCGCGGTCGGCCTGACGTTCCTCATGATGGCAGGGAGGATCGGCGAATGCCGGCCCCGCGGCGAGCGCGAGAATCGTGACTAAATACTTGAGCTGCATGATCGTTTCCTCTCGACAACGATTGAAGCGGCTCACCTGAGCCACCGCGATCGAACATCCGCGTCGGTACGGAGTTCCCTCGCGACACCCAGCTTCACTGTGTCATCGGTCGGCGCCGCCGCCGGCTTCCGCCGGGAGCGTAACCAAATCGTCGTTGAAAATTCACGGAGACGGCGCAGCCGGTAGTTGACTGCGGGTGTGAAAACATATCATGAACATCGCCGGGCCGAGAGTCAGCACATGCGAGGGCCGATGATCCCGAATTCCGCCCGTTCCCGCCTGCCGATCGCCGTTGCGATCCTGGTGTCCGCGCTCGCCCTGGCGGGCGCCGGCCGCTCGATCGCCCAGACGACCTCCCAGCCGACCTCCCAGCCGACGACCGCCTCGCCGCGTTGCCGCGATCTGCGCGATGCGATGGATCGCGACGAGAAATCGCACGCCTGGACCCAGCTCCTCGCCGACGCCAAGTCGTTCGACCACGACTGCGCCGGCACCAACCCCATCCTGAAGGGCGGGGCGCTCCTGTCGATCGGTCTGGCGCAGGTCCGGACCGGGCATTTCGACGATGCGTTGGCGGCGGCGAAGCAGTGCGAGGCGCTCCCGGGCAACCAGGCCTACGCGATCGATTGCCGCATGATCGAGGCCTGGGCGCTCGACGGGCTTGGCCGGATCTCCGAGGAGAAGGTCGTGCTCATCGCCATCCTCGACGCGCTGCCGTCGAAGGGCTCGAGCAAGATCCGCAAATCGGTCGGCGCCGAGCTTGCCGCCATCGACCCCGATGCCGCCAAGGCGCACAGCCATCGCAGCCGAGGCCGCGGCCACGACGACGATGCCTCGCCCGACGCGCGATACTACGGCACCGGCTTCGTCGTGACGGCGGACGGGCAGATCGTCACCAACTGGCATGTCGTGGCCGAATGCGGCACCTACTGGACCTCGGACGGCATGAAGCTCAGCCTCGTCAAGAGCGACAAGGTCCGCGACCTCGCGCTTCTCAAGAGCGGCCAGGCGGCGACGCAGGTGGCCGGCTTGCGCGGCGACGGCCCGAAGGTCGGCGAGGCGATCGTCGTCTACGGCTATCCGCTGCCCGGGCTGCTCGCGTCTTCCGGCGTCGTGACCACCGGGATCGTCAGCGCGCCGGCCGGGATCGCCGACCAGGCCAACCGCGTCCAGATCAGCGCGCCGATCCAGCCCGGCAACAGCGGCGGGCCGGTGCTCGACGCCGAGGGAAGGGTGATCGGCGTCGTCGTCGCCCGGCTCAGCGATGCGGCCATGACCAAGGCCACGGGCCAGGTGCCCCAGAACGTCAACTTCGCCATCCCGGAGGGCGAGCTCCTGGGCTTCCTCAAGGAAGCCGGAGTCGCGCCGGCACCCGCGCCGGAAGGCGCCAAGAAGGAGGTCTCCGACATCGCCGCCGGCGCCCGCGGCTTCGTCGAGCAGATCGTCTGCAGTCCGCAGGCCGTCGTCGCCGCCGACTCGCCGCCTCGCTGAGCTGCATGGCGCATCCGAAGTTATTCACTCCGACCCCATTTCAGTTTCACGGCCATCCCTGGTATCCGCATGTGATGTTCTTCTTGCCGGCCGCGGAGGGGAGCGCGTGGGGCTCGGGTGTGAAAGACTCTCCGGTGCTGTCAGGTCTCCTGACCAGCCAGGTCACGCTGTTCTTCATTCCGGTGCGGAAATGGTCCGACGGGATGCTGGCGGATTGCGGTCCGCCCCTGCGGGATCAGACGATCACCATCATCAGTGAGCGTTGCGGGAGCGCGCGAGCTTGCGGAAGGCGCTCGCCCATCCTTCTTGGTGCGGGGAGTCATTCTGCGACCCCATTTCCGCGACCCCATGCTGCTACGGGATTGCGTCTAAGTGGCCTTCCGATTAGCTGCCATTTTCGAGAACTGTCGCCTGATGGCCTCTGCAGGAGCTCCTTGGATTGAAACATCGATACCAATCTCCCGAAGCTTGGAAGCGGCCTCCTCAGCGATATGACCGCCGATCCAAGATTGGAGGCGTTTATCGGTTTCGGGAGCGATCGACGTATATATCGTCTGCGGAGATCCAATTACGTCACAAAGAGATTTGAGCCGCGCTTCGGTTTCGATGTTTAGGACCAAGTAGCCACCATCCGCCGAAGCGTCTTTCGCGGGTCCCCAACGAACAGTCGGAAGTTCGTCTTCGTCCTCTTCCTCGGTAAGATCATTTGATGGTAGCGGTTCAACGATCCTGAGTTTGGGATGCTGTTGCGCTTCCAGATGCTTGCGTAGCTGGTGCTCAGCTCGTTTGGTTCGATAAATGACCCATGCGAAGAGAGCCGCAATGAGCAGGAGATAGGCCGGCCACCCGATCACGTAGGTCAATACCGGCTGAGGCATCCGCGTTCCTCCACACTTGGAACATACGAGCCCCTAATCTGCCTGACAACTCGGCGACACGATGAGCGCCAAGCTACCCTGGCAGGGGCCTAGAGGTCATTCACTCCGACGCCATTTTTGCTGCACTGGCGTGTCCGATCGGCTTTGGGATATGTCGGGTATCGTTGCGACT
>DATGFU010000327.1:0-4662 GCA_035308865.1 Allostellaceae bacterium
GGCGCCGAGGGGATCGGGCTCTCGCGCACCGAGCACATGTTCTTCGAGGCGGACCGGATCCTCGCGGTGCGCGAGATGATCCTGGCCGAGGAGGAGGCCGGCCGCCGCAAGGCGCTGGCGAAGCTGCTGCCGATCCAGCGCGGCGACTTCATCGAGCTCTTCCGCATCATGGACGGGCTGCCGGTGACCATCCGCCTGCTCGATCCGCCGCTGCACGAGTTCCTGCCCAAGACCGAGGAGGAGTTCGTCGAGATCGCCGAGGCCACCGGCAAGGATATCGGCTTCGTGCGCCACCGCGCACAGGCGCTGCACGAGACCAACCCGATGCTCGGCCATCGCGGCTGCCGGCTCGGCATCACCTATCCCGAAATCTACGAGATGCAGGTGCGGGCGATCCTGGAGGCGGCCGCCGAGGTCGAGCGCACCGGCGGCAAGCCGGTCGAGCCCGAGATCATGATCCCGCTGATCGCCGTCCAGAAGGAGTTCGAGGTGCTGAAGGCGCTGGTCGACCGCGTCGCCGGCGAGGTCGGGCACAAGCGCTATCTCGTCGGCACGATGATCGAGCTGCCGCGGGCGGCGCTGATCGCCGACAAGATCGCCGAGACGGCCGAGTTCTTCAGCTTCGGCACCAACGACCTGACCCAGACCGCCTTCGGCCTGTCGCGCGACGATGCCGGCGCTTTTCTCGGCTCCTATCAGCGGCAGGGAATCATCGAGCGCGACCCGTTCGTCACCATCGACCAGGAAGGCGTGGGCGAGCTGGTCCGCATCGGCTGCGAGCGCGGCCGCAAGACGCGGCCCGGCATTAAGCTCGGCATCTGCGGCGAGCATGGCGGCGACCCCGCCTCGGTGGAGTTCTGCGCCGAGGTGGGGCTGGATTACGTCAGCTGCTCGCCTTACCGGGTGCCGATCGCGCGCCTCGCCGCGGCGCATGCGGCGCTGGCCGGCGAGAAGGCGAGCACGGCGTGACGACGGAGCACGCGGTGCCACCCCCACCCAACCCTCCCCCGCAAGCGGGAGAGGGCTCGATCCTCCCTCTCCCGCAACGCGGGGGAGGGCCGGGGTGGGGGTCTATCCACCTGTTTTTGCTTGCTCTTGTTCTTCTCATCCCGCCCGCCCGCGCTGCCGAGCCGCTGCCGGTCGCCGTCCTCGAACTCGACTACGCCGATACTTCCGGCGAGCCAGGCGACACCAGGCAGCTCCACGCGGCACGGCTCGCGCATTTCACCGAAGCGCTCCGCGCCGACCTCGCGAAAAGCGGCAAGTTCAAGGTGGTCACGCCGAGCTGCGACCCGGCGCCTTGCGCGGCCGGCACTGCCGATCCCTCGGACCTCTTCGCGCACGCGCGTCAGGCCGGCGCGCGGTTCATGATCCTGGGCGGGGTTCACAAGATGAGCACGCTCGTCCAGTGGGCGAAGGTCCAGATGGTGGATGTCGTCGACGACAAGGTGGTGCTGGACAAGCTCGTCACCTTCCGCGGCGACGACGACGAGGCCTGGAGCCGGGCGGAGAATTTCATCGCCGGCGAGATCAGCGCCTATCCTGCCGGCGGGTGACCGTGCCCTCGGTCAGGTCGAGCCGGAATGCTCGACATGGCCGCCGAACTGGAAGCGCATCGCCGATAGCAGCTTCTCGCCGTAGGTGTGGTCCTGGCGTGAGCGGAACCGGGCATAGAGCGCCGCCGACAGCACCTCGGCCGGCACGGCCTCGTTGATCGCAGCGTTGATGGTCCAGCGGCCCTCGCCGGAATCCTCGACCGCGCCGGTGAAATGCGCGAGGTCCGGATCCGAGGCGAGCGCTCTGGCGCAGAGGTCCAACAGCCAAGACGAGACGACGCTGCCGCGCCGCCAGACCTCGGCGATGTCGGGGATATTGAGATCGAAGCGGTGCGCTTCCGGCAGCTGCGTCGAGTTGGCATGGCGCAGGATGTCGAAGCCCTCGGCATAGGCCTGCATCAGCCCGTATTCGATGCCGTTATGGACCATCTTCACGAAATGGCCGCTGCCGCTGGGCCCGCAATGGAGATAGCCCTGCTCCGGCCGGGGATCGGCGCCGTCGGGGCGCGGCGTGCGGTCGACCGAGCCGGCGCCCGGAGCCAGCGTCTTGAGGATCGGATCGAGCCGGTCGACCGTCTCCTTGGCGCCGCCGATCATCATGCAGTAGCCGCGCTCGCGTCCCCACACACCGCCCGACGTGCCGACATCGACGTAGAAGATCTTGCGTTCGGCCAGCGCCGCCGAGCGGCGGACGTCGTCCTGCCAGAAGCTGTTGCCGCCGTCGATGATGGTGTCGCCGGGCGACATCAAGTGGCCGAGCTCGGTGACGGTCGCCTCGGTGATCTCGCCCGCCGGCAGCATCACCCAGACGGCGCGCGGCGCTTCCAGCTTCGCGACGAGCTCGGCGAGCCCGCCCGCTCCGGTGGCGCCCTCCTTCGCAAGTGTGCCCACCGCCTCCGCGGCGCGGTCGTAGACGACGCACTGATGGCCGTGCTCCATCAGCCGCCGGACGATATTGCCGCCCATGCGGCCCAATCCAATCATTCCGAGCTGCATGGCGAAATCCTCCAGAGGGTCTGTGGGCTCTTGCGATGTATCCTGGCTAGGCGATGGCGGCGCGGATCAGCGAGGCAAGCCGCTCCAGCCCGCCCTCGATGTCGCCGCTGAGATGGAAGCGGAGCGCCCGTCGCCCCCGTTCGGCCAACACGTCGAAATCGCCGCGCGCCTGCGCCGCCTTCACCGTGCCGAAGGTGTAGCGCTTGCCCGGCACCGCCAGGTCGTCGCGATCGTCGCAGGTGATCTGGAGGAACACGCCGGTGTTGGGGCCGCCCTTGTAGGCCTGGCCGGTCGAATGCAGGAAGCGGGGGCCGAAACCGACGCAGGTGGCGACCTGCTTTGCATCGCGCACGGCGAGGCGGATCGTCTCCATCGTATGGATCGTCCGCTCGTTCCGCGGGACATAGGCGAGGAAAGCCGCATAGTCGCCGGGCTTGAGGCGGAGGAAATGGGCCCTCAGCACCTGTCCCAGCCCACCGGCCGGCTCCAGGATCGCCCGGTTCCTGGGGTCGGCATAAAGCCGGAACCGATCGCCCTGCAGGAACGCGTTCTCCTCGGGCAGGCTGCCGGTCTGCTCGAACGCCTCGGTGAGCTTCCGGGTCTCGACCTTGGACGCCTCGACATCCGGCTGATCGAAGGGATTGATGCCGATGATCGCGCCGGCGACCGCCGTGGCGATCTCCCAGCGGAAGAACTCCTGGCCGAGCTGGTACTCGTCCTTGAGCGTGATGCGCACGACCGGGTGCCCGGCCTCCTCGAGCGCGGCGAGTTTCGCCTCGGCCGGGTCGGGCCGTCCGGCCAATGCCAGATGCACGAAGACGCGGTCCGTTCCATAGGATGCCGGCGCGCCGAGCGGCTCGGAATCCACGGGGATCAGGCCGTACCCCTGCTTGCCGGTCGATTCGGCGATGAGCTGTTCCGCCCAGGCGCCGAAATCCTCGATGCCCGGCCCGGCGACGATCGTGACCTTGTCGCGGCCGGCCTTGGCGGCACGCCCGAAGAGGACGCCCAGCGCCACGCCCGGATTGGCCGCGGGCGGCACGTCGCCGCCGCAGCTGCGGACCATGATGTCGGTGGCGTCGAGGAACCGCCCGAGATCGACGCCCATCGCGGCCGCCGGCACGATCCCGAAGGCCGAGAGAACGGAGTAGCGGCCACCGATCGAGGTGCGGCCCGCGAAGATGCTGGCGAACCCGTCGGAGTGGGCGACGCTCTCCAGCATCGAGGAGGGATCGGTGATCGCGACGAACCGCTTTCCTGCCTCTTCGGCGCCGACTGCCTTCTGCGCCAGGTCGAAGAAGTACGCCTTGAGGATGTTCGGCTCGAGCGTGCTGCCGGATTTGGACGACACGATGAACAGCGTGTCGGCGATGTCGATCGCCTTCTCGAACGTGGCGATCTGCGTCGGGTCGGTGGAATCGAGGACGTGCAGCGCCGGTCCGTCGACGATCGAGCCGAAGGTCCGACTCAGGACCTCAGGCCCGAGGCTCGACCCGCCCATGCCGAGCAACAGCACGTGCTTGTAGCGCCGCGCCTCTTGCGCCAGCGCCTCCAGCGACTTCGACTGGCGCCGCATCGCGCTGGCGATGTCGAGCCAGCCCAGCCAGTGTGCCTCGTCGTTCCCGGTCCACAGCTTGGAATCACCGTCCCAGAGTCGGCGGATGCCGCCGCCGCTGCGCCAGAACTCCATCTCGTTGGCGACCGAGGTCTTGAGCGCGTCCGATACCGAGATGGCCTGCGCATTGAGCCGGTCGCCGAGCGCGCGGGCCCGCTTCGCCGCAACCGCGCCAAGCAGCGCGTCGAAGGCGGCGGCGAAGAGCTCGACCCCATCCTCGACCAGCTTTTCCGTCACCTGCTTCATCGAGATGCCGGCCGCTTCGAGCGCCGCCATGGTGCGCTCCGCGCTCTCGACGTCGTCCTCGATGGTGAGCCGGGCGGTGCCGTGGTCGCGGAACGCGTCCATCGTCGCCGGCGGCATCGTGTTCACGGTATCCTTGCCGATCAGCGTGTCGACATAGAGCACGTCGCTATAAGCCTTGTTCTTGGTGCCGGTCGAGGCCCAGAGCAGGCGCTGCGGCTGCGCGCCCTTCGCGGCGAGCGCCTGCCAGCG
>DATGFU010000328.1:0-9212 GCA_035308865.1 Allostellaceae bacterium
GATCATCCCCATCGCGGTCGTCTTCGGGGTCGCCTTCAACGTCGCCCGCATCCGCGTGGTCGACAAGACGGTGGTTCAGGGACTGGTCGACAGCCTCTCGGTCGACGATCCGGCGGCGCTGGGCACGATCCGGCAATCGAACCTGACGATGCCGAAATCCGGCGAGGGGATGCTCGACAGCTTTGATATCGGCTCCTTCTGAGGAACGACGTGTGGCGCTGCCCGGCCGCTATCACGACGGCCTATCGACGGCGGCTCACGAGGTCCGCGTCGCCTTCGATGATCTCGGCGGCCATCTCGTCATCGCCGCTGACGGAGCGGAACTCGCGCGGTGGCCCTATGCCGACATCCGCGCGATCGAGAAGCCGCTGACGGGCCAATCGCTGCGGCTTCGGCTCGACGGCGACTCGGGGGCGCGGCTGGCTGTTGCCGCCGACCTCTATCCCGAACTGAGAAGGCGCTGCCAGGTGCTGCATTGGCGCGGTTCCCGCGAACGGCGCGCCACCTTCGTCGCGATGCTGCTGGTCGCCGCCTTCGCCGGCCTCGCGCTTACGGTCTTCCTGGTGGTGCCGCGCTTCGCGCATCAGATCGCGATGGTGATCCCGGCGCGGGTCGAGCGCCGCATCGGCGATGCGACGGAGATCACGGTGATGCGGATCCTCGGCCTGGGGCACCGCGCCAAGGTGTGCAGCGAGCACGACGGAAAAGCTGTCATGAACCGTCTCGCCGGCAGGCTCGCGAAGGCGGCCGGGCTGCCCTCCACGCCCAAGGTCGAGGTCGTGAAGTCTCCCATCGTCAACGCCTTCGCGTTGCCGGGCGACCACGTGATCGTGCTGAGCCAGCTCATCGACGAGGCGCCGGACGGCAACGCTGTGGCGGGTGTCCTGGGGCACGAGTTCGGCCACATCGCTCATCGCGACCCGCTTGAGATGATGGTGCGCCAGTCGAGCCTGTCGCTCCTGGTCGGCGTGATGGTCGGCGATGTCTATGGCGGCTCCGCGATCGGCGGCGCGGCGCTGGCGGCAACCAACGCGGCTCATTCCCGGGCGGCCGAGCAGGCGGCGGACGAGGCGGCCGTCCAGACGCTCAACAAGGCCGGCATCGACCCCAAGGGTTTCGCGCAATTCTTCGACGAGATCGGCAGGAAGCACGGCAATGCCGCCGGCGGTGTCCCGGCCTTCCTGATGACCCATCCCGATCCGGGCGAGCGCGTGGCCATGATCGAGCGCGAGGGCAAGCCCGGCAAGGATGCCCTCACCGCGGACGAATGGCAGTCGCTCAAGGGGATCTGCGGCGAGCGCGCGGCCGACGACGACTGACCCGACGATGGCCGCGGCCTCATGCAGGCTGGGCGATCTTCACCACCTCGATCGATTTGCCGCGGGCCGTCAGCGCTAGCGCGCCGTGCTTCAGCGCGAGCGCATCGTGGCCGTAGATATCCGCGCGCCAACCATGCAGCGCGGCGACGTCGGCGACATCGTCGGCAGCGATCAGCTCGAGGTCGCTGGCCGAAGCCACCAGCTTCTGGGCGACATCGTGCTCTTCGCAGCGCAGCTTGAGCAGGACCCGCAGCAGGTCGATCAGCGGCCCCAGCCCGTTCGGTAGATCGGTGCGCGGCGCCGGATCGGGCGCCGCGCTCTCGGGCATCGCCACGCCGCGGGCGACCGCGGCCAGTATCTCGCCGCCCAGCCGCCCTTCCGCAACCGGCCGGCCGAGGCCGCGGATGCGCGCCAGATCCTCGACGTTCCCAGGCGGATGGGCAGCGATCTCGAGCAGCGATTCGTCGCGCAGGATGCGGCTGCGCGGGATGTCGCGCTGCTGCGCCGCCAGCTCGCGCCAACGGGCAACCTCCTTCAGCACGGCCAGGAAGCGCCGGTTGCCGCTGCGGGACTTCAGCCGCTTCCAGGCTTCGTCCGGGTCGAGGCGGTAGGTCGCCGGATCGGTCAGCGTCGCCATCTCCTCGTCGAGCCAGGACTCGCGGCCCGTGCGGTCGAGACGCCGGCGGAGCTTCGCATAGACCGTGCGCAGATAGGTCACGTCGGCCATCGCGTACTCGAGCTGGCGCTGCGTCAGCGGCCGGTGCGCCCAGTCGGTGAAGCGTGCCGATTTGTCGATGCGCGCCTGGGCAAGCTTGGAAGCGAGCGTCTCGTAGCTGGCGGAATCGCCGAATCCGCAGACCATCGCGGCGACCTGGGTGTCGAAAACGGGGGCCGGTACGCCGCCCGTGAGATGGAAGAAAATCTCGATGTCCTGCCGGGCGGCGTGAAAGACCTTGAGGACGGAAGGATCGGCCAATAGCGCGAAGAGCGGGGCAAGATCGATTCCCGGCGCCAGCGGATCGATCGCCGCGCTGTCGTCCGGCCCCGCCACCTGCACCAGGCAGAGCAATGGCCAGTAGGTCTTGTCGCGCATGAACTCGGTATCGACGGTGATGAACTCCGCCGAGGACAGACGACGGCAGAACGCCGACAGCTGTCCATTCTCGGTAATCAGGGTCATTGTCCCTGCTATACACCCTGGGCGGAGAAGGGCAAGGCGGCGCCGTAGAATTTGCTGTAGATCCGGTGGAATCTGTACTCATGCGGCGCACGGCCATTCAGGAGAACCAGCATGACGCGTGAACCAATCCTCAAGCCGATAGCGATCTCCGAGCTTCGCCCGACACAGATTACCGTCGGGTTTCGCGAAGTCGAGGCGAAGCGCCGGCAGTGGCGCACCAGGCACGGCGAGAGATCCGCGGAATTCCTGGGCGAGCATATGATTCCGGTGGTGATGGGGCCGAAGGAGCGGCGTTACGTCATCGACCATCATCACCTCGCCCGGGCGCTGCACGAGGAGGGCGTCGAGCACGTGCTGACGACGGTGGTTCAGGATCTCAGCATGCTCAGCCGCGAGGCGTTCTGGATCTTCCTCGACAATCGCGGCTGGATGCATCCATTCGACGCGGAAGGGCAGCGGCGGACCTACGACGATCTGCCGAAATCGATCGACAAGCTGGTCGACGACCCGTTCCGCTCGCTGGCCGGCGAGCTGCGGCGGGCCGGCGGATTCGCCAAGGACACGACGCCGTTCAGCGAATTCCTGTGGGCGGATTTCCTGCGGCGGCGGATGCGGCGCAAATCGGTCGACCAGGATTTCGAAAAGGCCCTCGACCGGGCCCTCCAGCTCGCCAAGAGCCGCGATGCCGATTTCCTGCCCGGCTGGTGCGGGCCAATCGAGGGTTGAGCGCGGCCAGCCGGGTCAGATCCCGACCGTGGTCGCATCCGCCGCCGGCTGCCGGCGGTACGCGAGGTAGGGCGCCAGCGTCAGCAGCAGGTTCAGCGTCCCGCGAGCGGCGAAGCTCGCCAGATCCGGGAACGGCGGCAGCAGCGAGAACCCGAGACTGAGCTCGCCGGTCCCGTCCGGCTCGGCGGGCAGCACGACCTCGAACTGGACCGCGGCGCCGACGAGCGCGAGGGCGATCATTCCAATCACCGGCCAGGACGGCCGCACCCGCCGCACGGCGGCGGCAAGGCCGACGCTCCACCCGAGAAGAACCGGCAGGACCAGCGTGTCGAACTGCGTCAGTGCGCCGGCTGCGGCGCCAAACCAGCCCGGCAGAACGGCATGCATGCCCGCGGCCGGCCGGTGATACTCGACGATCGCCATGATCACCCCGATCGTGGCGGCAAACCCGATCGCCAGCACGGCAGGCGGGACGACGAGATAGGCCGCCCACGGTGCCCGCGTGCTCCAGGAGCGCAGCTCGGGGCGTGCGGTCATTGCGGCTGCGAGATCGTCGGCGGTCCCGAGGCGGAGGAGCGCCCGCGCCTCGGCATCGCGGCGACCATGTCCCGCGCGCTCCTCCTCCGCCGTCAGGTCGGCCAGATGCTCGCCCAGCTCGGCCACGTAGCGGCGGGCATGGCGCGGCGCGATCCCGGCCGCGAGCAGGCGCTCGCGCAGGGAATCAAAGGGCGAGAGCATGGTCTTCTCCCGAAAGGATGGTCCGCACCGCGTCGGCGAGGCGGGTCCAGGTCGAGGCGAGATCGGCAAGCCGCCGCGCTCCCGCCGCCGTAAGGA
Source organism: Allostellaceae bacterium (assembly GCA_035308865.1). GTDB lineage: Bacteria > Pseudomonadota > Alphaproteobacteria > ATCC43930 > CGMCC-115725 > DATGFU01. Next base: position 4,060 of record DATGFU010000328.1, read on the forward strand.
CATAGTAGACGCGGCTGCGGCCGTTCACGCTCTTGCGGCGCGAGGACAAGGCGCCGCCCTGCTCGAGAGCGTGGAGGAGGGGGTAGATCACGCCCTCGCCGAAGGCGATCGCGTCGTCGCTGCGGTCGCGGATCGCCTGCACCAGCTCGTAGCCGTACATTTCGCGCTCTTGGATCAACCGCAGCACCAGCAGCTCCGGTATCCCGCTGGTGAAGCTCGATGCACCATCGCCCATGGGCTTTCCCCATATACCTATCACTCCAAGGTATATACCTCGGAGTGATAGGTATAGCAAGCGGTCAGCTGTGGAAATCGGCCGCGACGAGGTTGGTGACGCCGACGAACTCGATCCTTGTGGTGCCGAGATCGACGAAGGTGCTGCCGCCGACCACCGTCTCGCGCGCCTGGAAATCGCTCCAGCCGTAGCTGTTGCCCGCGGTGCTGATGTAGTCGGTGGCGGCGTTGAAGCCGCTCACGAAGTCGAAGCCGCCCAGCCCCCTGATGAACTCGAAGGCGACCCGCCCGGCGCCCGTATCGTTCATCAGCGAGGTGCCGGACCCGCCGATGAATGTGTCCTGGCCGAGCCCGCTGTTCATCACCGTCGTGCCAGTGCCGCCCCGCACGCGATCTGCGCCTGCTGCCGCCCCCTCGTCGGAGAACACGGTGAATCCGCTGCCGGCCACCACTGTGGCGCTGCCGAAGGCCTCGACCTGATCGACACCGTGGCCGGACCGAATGATGTCGGCGCCGCCCGAGCTCACCAGCATGTCGCCGCGGCCAGTGTGGATCACATTCGAGCCGCTGCCGGAGATGATTGTTCCGGACCCGCCACCGCCGAGGATCGTGTCGTTGCCGAGATTGCCCACCAGCAGCTCGTTTTGTGCGAACTGATTGGCCGCGTGCCCGACGATCTCCGCCGCAACGCTGCCGGTCAGCACGATTCCTTGCACCCGGTTGCCGAGATTGATCGCCTCGCCGGCGGTGAGCGGCGTGCCGTTTGCAATGTTGACGTCGCCCTGGACCGCCGTGCCGCCGGCGCCACGCGATATCTGCGCCTGCGTCGGCGCGGTCAGTGAGGGCGGGGTGAAGAAGTTGAGCGCCGCCGAGGCCTTGCCGTCCGCTGCCGCCACCTCGACTTCGAGCCCTTGCAGCGCGCCGTTCAACGCCGGCACTTGCGGCGGCGTCACCGAGCTGACCAACTCCGGATTGCCGCTCGGCTGCTGAATGACGAGGTCGGTTCCCGACTTCCCGTCGCTCTCAAGCGCGAAGACCACGCCCGATCCGAGCCCGGTCATGGTCAGCTCGGTGACGATCGTGCCGTTCTGGGTGACGGTCAGCACGCCGTCGCCGTAGCTCACCGAATCCGTGGACGAATACGCGAGCGATGTGAAGTCGATGACGTCACCGGCAACGAAGCCGCCGACGGTCAGGCTTACTCCGGCCGGATCGCCGATCTGCAGCACGCCGGTCGCATCCATGAAATCGATCACGGCCGATGCGGCGGCGCCGAGCTCGAGCGTCGCTCCGCCCGCCAGCTCGATCGTGCCGCCGCCGGAAAGCGACGTCTCGTCGATCAGCACGCTGCCATCGAGCGTGATCGTACCGGAATTGACCAGCGATCCGGCAACGTCGAGGGTGCCCGAGGCGACGTCCAGAGTGCCCCGGACGATCAGCTCCTGCGCCGTGCCGATCGTACCGCCACCGTCCAGCGTCCAATCCCCGGCGGCGTTGAAGATGTAGGTGCCGAAGCCGGTAAACGTCCCCGAATCGGTGCCGGAAAGCGTGCCGGTCGTGCCCAGGCCGGCGATCGTTCCGTCTCCGCCGACGAGGCGCAATATGCCGCCGCCGCCGGCGATCGTGCCGACGAACGCGGCACCGGATTCCACGTCCAGCGTATCGCCCGGCGAGCGGAACAGCACGGAATACCCGGTTCCCCGGATCGTGCCGTAATCGATCAGAACGCCGCCCGATGCCGTTGTGCCGAATTCGACGCCGACGCTGCCGCCGATGTAGGCGCCGACCCCGTTCACGACGGTCCCGCCGTACCCGAGATAGATTGCGTCCTGCGTCGCCTCGATGGTGCCCTGGTTCGCGATCACCCCGAGGCCGTGGATGATCCGGACGCCGTTATAGCCGTCGAGCAATGCCCCCTTTTCGTTGGTGACATAGCCGCCGGCACCGAGATAGGCGCCGTCTCCCGCGTCGCCGCCGAGCGATCCGGCGTTCACGAGCGTGCCCAGCCCGTGGATGATCCGGACGCCCTGAGGGCCGGAAATCATGCCGCCCGAAACATTCGTGACGCCGCCGGCATAAAGATAGATTGCGGCGCCCGATGTCGCCTCGATGGAGCCCGAATTGGCGATGTTCGCCAGACCGTGGATGATCCGCACGCCGAGCGGGCCGGTGATATGGCCGCCGTTCGCGTTGATGAAGGTCCCGTCGCCGAGCACGACGGCCGTGGCGCCAACCCCGGTGGCCGTGATCGTGCCGTCGTTCAGCAGATAGCCGCCGGCCATGTTGATGCCGACGCCGGCTGCGGCGGTTACGCCGACGACGCCGTAATTGTAGACCGACCCGGGACCGCTCAGGTAGATGCCGGCAGTGCCGGCCATGATCGAGCCGTTGTTCTGGACGAGGCCGCCCGGCTGCAGCAGCTCGATCCCGGTATCACCGTAGACGTAGCCGCCGGCCGCGTTGACGAAGGCGCCGCCGCCGGCCAGATCGACCGCGATCCCGCCCGATCCGGTTTCCTGGACGATGCCGGAATTGTTGATGGCCCGCGGCGTGTCGGCGGAGCCGTAGAGCGCGGTGGCGCCGGCTTCGGGCACGTTGAAATAGGCGGAGCCGGCAATCGTGATATTCTGGGCGATCAGCGACACCGGGGCGTTGTAGTAGCCCGAATAGGTGGCGGTGCTGACGATGTCGGTGCCGCCATGGCCGTCGCCGACCAGCGCCAGCTTGTTCAAGCCGGCAAAGTCCAGCTCCGCGACGATCACTCCGTTCTGCTCGACGGTGACGACACCGCCGGCCTGGATGATCCCGTCGCCGATAGCCGAATAGGTCACGTTGACGAGGTCGATCGCGTCGAGCACGCCCATCGCCTTGATCGTCAGGGCGGTGGCGGCGGCGTCCTCGAGCACCAGCATGCCCTTGCCCGCGCCGAACCGGACCGTCCCGGCGGCGGCCGAGGCGAGGTCGACGACGCCGTCCGAGATGCCGATCGTGCCGTACCCGCTCAGCGTGTTTGCAACGGTTAGCGTCGAATAGGTACCGGCGACGCCGTAGACCTCGATCGTGCCGTCGTTGGCAAGGGGAGCGGCGTAGCCGACCGAAAGCAGGCCTGCATCGACGAGTGTCGTGCCGACGTCGACCGTGCTGGCGCCGGACAGCGACCAGACCGCGCCGGCCGCCATCGCCACGTCCTGGAAGTTTACGAACTCCCGACCGAGCCCGTAGATGACGCCAGGGGTGCCGGCCGCGAGCGCCAGCGTGTTGGTGCCGCTCTCGCCGTCCACGATACCAACGAAATGGGAATCCGCGTACAGGGTCAGCACGTCGTTGCCGCCGCCCAGTTCGAGCGCATAGCCGCCGGCGCCCCGGGAACTCTCGATGGTCCCGTGATTGACCACCGTGTCGGCCAGGGTCCCGTAGAAGACGACGCCGATATAGCCGTCGATTGTGCCACCCGCGTCGACCGTGACCGTGCCACCATTCTTGCCGATGACGGCCTTGGAGCCCGCCGTGGTGGCAGCGATCGTGCCGCCGGCCTGATCGACGATCGTGCCGGCAGCATTCAGCACGATGCCGGTGGAGCCGTTGCCGAGAACCTCGATCGTCCCGGCGTTCGTGATGCGGCTGGTGCCGTAGAGCGAAACGGCCGCCGCGTCGGTGCCCGTCACCGCAATGTATCCGAGATTGTCGACGCTGCCGTAGGCTTGGTCGATCGCGATGCCGCCGGCCGCGCCGATGATCCTGCCGCCCGACTGGTTGACGATCTTGCCGCCCTGATTGAGCTGGATCCCCGGCTGGTAACCTCCGGTCGCCTCGATCGTGCCGGCATTCGTTACGGTGCCGGAGGCGTCGAGCTCGATGCCTTTCGCCCCGATGATGGTGCCCGTCCCGGTGTTGGTGACGGCACCTCCGTCGCCCAGCACGACGCCGACGCTGGAGCCAGAGACAAAGCCCCGGTTCACGACGGTGCTGGCGACAGTGCCGCCGAACACGACGCCATCGGCGCCGATGATCGTCCCTCCCGCCGCGTTGTAGAGATAGCCGTCCGGAATCCGAATGCCGGCACCCCCGCCGGTCTCGGCAATGCGCCCGTCATTCACTACGGTCGAGCCCGATCCCGATCCGATGCCGGCGCCGTCCCCGCCCGAATTCGCGATCGTACCGCCGGACAGATTCGTGACATGCAGCGCGATGGTCGAGTAGACCGCGCTCGCGTAATCGGCGCCGATCTCGAGGGTGCCGCTGTTGGTGACTGTGCCGCCTGCAAGGCCGACGCCGCTGCCGATATAGCCGAGATTGTCGACGCTGCCGGGACTGCCATAGATGGCTACGCGGCCGAGGAGCCGACCGGAGGCCCGGTTCGTGACGGTACCGCCGGCGCGCAGGAGAACCGCGTCGGCGCCCGCGATCGTTCCGTGATTGTCGATGGAGCCGAGCTCTCCCATCGAGACGGCGCCGTGAATGTAGCCGTAATTGAGGAGCGAGCCGTCCGTGCCGCCGCTCATCTTGATCGCGCCCAGCGTGCCGCCGATCGTCGCGCCGGACTGATTGGTCACCTCGCCGCCGCCGAACATGACGATCCCATAGGCGCCCGAGAGCACGCCGCTGGCGGAATTCGTCACCGCGCCGGAACCCACCAGTTCGACCGCCGCGTAGCGCCCGTAGATGTTCCCCTGGTTGGCCACGGCGGCGCCGGCATCGGTAATGTCGATGCCGATACCGGCTCCGGCGGTGCCTGAGGATATCGACGCGTCGGCCGCGTTGACGACCGTCCCGCCGGTAAGGGAGATCCCCACGCCGGAGTTCTCGATGTGCCCCTGGTTGAGCACGTAGGCGTCGGCACCCGCCGAGATGCCGACGTCGGCACCCTGGATCGTGCCGGTCGCGAGGTTGGTGATGCTGGCGCTGTCCCCGGCGCCGAT
>DATGFU010000329.1:0-10423 GCA_035308865.1 Allostellaceae bacterium
GGCGCTGAATTTATGATCATAAATATTGAAGCGACGTCGCTGCGGCCTGTAGGTTGCGGCCGGCAGATCGGGAGGGCCTGAGATGGATGACGGGCTGGACTTCGTCGCCCGCGACCGGTGCGCGATCGCCGGCATCGGCCGCACCGACTACACCCGGGATTCCGGCCGCAGCACGCTGGCGCTCGCGACCGAGGCCGCCAAGGCTGCGCTCGCCGATGCCGGGCTGACCGTCGCCGATCTCGACGCGATCGTGAGCTGCACGGACGACACGGTGAAGGGCGCCACGCTCGCCGCCTCGCTCGGCATGTCGCGCCTGACCTACTGCGCCGAGACCGGCCCGGGCGGCGTGGCCCCCTGCATGATGACGGGGTTGGCGATCGGCGCGATCCTGTCCGGGCAGGCCAGGACGGTGCTCGCCTATCGCTCGCTCAACGGCCGGTCCGAGGCGCGGTTCGGCGCCGGCGTGCCCGGCAGCGACGCCGCCCATGTCGGCGGCCGCAACACCTACGACGAATTCTTCCTGCCCTACGGGCTGACCACGCCGGGGCAGCACTTCGCCCTCATGGCGCATCGCCACATGACGGAGTTCGGCACGAAGCCGGAGCATCTGGGCGCGGTCTCGCTGGCCTGCCGCGAGGCGGCGAACCAGGCGCCGCACGCGCAGATGCATGCCAGAAAGATCTCGATGGAGGACTATATGGCCTCCCGGATGATCGCGACGCCGCTGCGGCTCTTCGATTTCTGCCTGGAGACCGACGGCGCCGCGGCGGTGATCGTGACCTCGGCGGAGCGGGCGAAGGACGGCGCGAAGCCGCCGGTGCTGATCTCCGCGGTTGCCGGCGGCCTCCCGCCCGATCTTCGCCCGGGCGTGATGTTCCCGGCGCTCGTCCGCGACGTCACCGAGATCGGCGGCCGTCAGGCGGGCGAGATCCTGTGGCAGCGTGCCGGGTTCGGTCCCAAGGACGTCGATGTCGCGCAGTTCTATGACTGCTTCACCATCTCCGTGATCCTGCAGATCGAGGCCTACAGGTTCTGCGGCCGTGGCGAAGGCGGCCCCTTCGCCGCCTCGGGCGCGATCCGCCGCGACGGCAGCCTGCCGATCAACACGGCCGGCGGCCATCTCTCCGAGGGCTACATCCACGGCATGAACCACATCTACGAGGCGGTCCGGCAGCTGCGCGGCGAGGCCGACATGCAAATTCCGGGCGCCGAGACCGCGCTCTGCACCGGCGGGCCGCTGCCGATGGGCAGCAGCGTCGCGCTGCGGCGGGCCGCATGATCACGCCCGTCACCGACGACCGCGACACGCGCGAGTTCTTTTCGAACGCGGCCGAGGGGAAGCTCGTGTTCAAGAGCTGCCCCGAGTGCGGTCGCGCCAACCACCCTCCGACGCCGCACTGCCCGCGCTGCGGCCACGACCGGATGGTCTGGAAGGAATCCGCGGGGCGGGGCACCGTCTACGCCTGGACCACCGTCCACCAGCAGGTCATTCCCGGCTTCACGACACCCTATACGATCGCGCTGGTCACACTCGACGACGCGCCGGAGATCCGGCTCACGGCCTATCTCGACGGCGTTCCGGACCTCGCGGTGGGCCAGCCTATGCGCGTCTGGTTCGAGACGCGCACGGACGGCGTGACCCTCCCCCAATGGCGCCCGGAAGTGCCGCAATGAACAATCGCCAATGGCGCATCGCCGCACGTCCGCTGCGGCGTCCCCTCGCGGAAGCGGATTTCGCCTGGCACGAGGAACCGGCCAGCGCCCCGCCCGACGGTCAGGTCCTCGTCCGCGCGCTCTATCTCGGCTTCGATCCGGCGCAGAAGGGCTGGATGGAGAACGTCTCCGACTACGTCCCGCCGACCGAGATCGGCGACGTGATGCGCGCCTTCGGCGTGGGCGAGGTGGTGACGTCCCGCAGCGGAGCCTTCGCCGCCGGCGACAAGGTGACCGGCTTCCTCGGCTGGCAGGACTACGCGCTGGTCGAGGCGGCGGCGCTCACGAAGGTGCCGGACGACGAGCTCCTCACCGCCAATCTCGGCGTGCTGGGAGTCACCGGCTACACGGCGCTGCTCGGCCTGCACAAGATCGGCAGGCCGTTTCCCGGCGACACGATGGTGGTGACCGGTGCCGCCGGCGGCGTCGGCTCGCTCGTCGGGCAGCTCGGCAAGATCGCCGGCTGCCGGGTCATCGGCATCGCCGGCGGCCGGGAGAAATGCGACTGGCTGGTCGGCGAGCTCGGCTTCGATGCCGCCGTCGACTACAAATCGACCGAGGTGCGGAAGGCGTTGCGCGGCCTTGCCCCCGACGGCGTGGACATCGTCTGGGACAATGTCGGCGGGAAGGTGCTGAACGACCTGCTGGCGCGGCTGGCCCAGCACGGGCGTGTCGTGGTCTGCGGCGCCATCTCGATCTATTCCGAGGCCGCGCTGCCGCCGGGCCCGGCCAACTACATGAACCTCGTGTTCAAGCGTGCCCGCATGGAGGGCTTCATCGTGCTCGATCACGAGGACGAGTTCCCCTGGGCGCGCGAACGGCTCGTGCGGCTGCTCCGCGACGGGCGGCTCAAATATGCCGAGGACGTGCGGTCCGGACTCGAGAACGCGCCGCACACCCTCCTCCGCCTGTTCGACGGCAGCAACCGCGGCAAGCAGATCCTGAAGGTCGCGGCCTGAGACGCACCATGAACCATCACCGTCATTGCGAGCGCAGCGAAGCGATCCAGAGCCCCGTGCTCCGACCCTGGATTGCTTCGCTGCGCTCGCAATGACGCCTTGGGAAGAGCTCCAACCATGCCAGCGACCGGCTTCCCGACGCATGAGATGACCTTCCGGCTGGACGGCAGGACGGCGTTCCTATCGGGTGCCGCCGGGCATCTCGGCCGGGCGATGGCGCGATCGCTCGCCCAGGCGGGTGCGCATGTCATCCTGAACGGCCGCACCGCGGCGAAGCTCGAGGCCTTCCGCGACGAGCTTGCCGGCGCCGGCTTCGCCGCGTCGGTCGCCGCCTTCGACGTCACGGATTCGGCGGCGGCGCAGGACTTTTTCGGCGGGCTCTCGCGGCTCGACGTGCTGATCAACAACGCGATCACCGGCGGCCTGCCGAACAAGGACTCGATCAGCGGGCTCGAGTCCTTCCGCATGGCGCTCGAAAGCGGCGTCGTCGCCGCCCATCACAACATCCACGCGGCGCTGCCGGCGCTGGAGGCCGCTGCGGCGGCGATCGGGCATGCCTCGGTCATCAACATCACCTCGATCTACGGACATGTCAGCCCGACCTTCGAGGTCTACGGAGCGGGCATGGCGGCAAGCCCGCCGCAATACGGCGCGGCCAAAGGCGGCCTCCTGCAGCTGACGCGCTACCTCGCGGTGCAGCTGGCGCCCAGGCGGATCCGCGTGAACTCCCTCAGCCCCGGCATTTTCCCGTGGGACGAGGTCGGGACGCGCTTCCCGGACTTCATCGAGCGGGCTTCCGCACGGACGCCAATCGGACGCACGGGCCAGGCGCACGAGATCGGCGGCCCGACGGTGTTCCTGGCATCGGACGCTTCTTCGTACATGACCGGCGCGGACCTCCTCGTCGATGGCGGCTGGACCGCCTGGTAGGCAGCAGCAAGCGGGAGGAGCGGCATGGGCAGCATAGACGGGAAGATCGCGCTCATCGCGGGCGGCGCCTCCGGGATGGGGGCGGCGACGGCACGGCTGTTTGCGGCGGAGGGCGCGCGCGTCTTCATCGGCGACGTGGATCGCCCAGCCGGGGAAGCGGTGGCGCGGGAGATCGGCGCCGCCGCGACCTTCATTACCCTCGACGTCGCTTCCGAACCCGACTGGGAACGCGCCGTCGCACAGATCGGGCGGCTCGACATCCTCGTCAACTCGGCCGGGATCAACCCCGGCGGCAGCATCGTCGACGCGACCTACGAGGATTGGCGCCGGACCTTCGCGGTCAACGTCGACGGGATGTTCCTTGGCTGCAAGCACGCCGTCCGCACCATGATCAAGACCGGGACGAAGGGCGCCATCGTCAATGTTTCCTCGCCGCAGGCGGTCCGCGTGGCGCCGGTGCTGGTTGCCTACGGGGCGTCTAAGGCGGCCGGGCTCAACCTCACCAAATCAGTTGCGTTATTCTGCGCGGAGCACGGGATCCGCTGCAACGCCGTGCTGCCGGGAGCCGTGCGCACGGCCATGACCGAGCGGTTCCTCGCCACGCTGCCCAATTACGAGGACGGGGTCCGGCAGGTAGCGGCGATGCACCCGATGAACCGGATGTGCAGCGCCGAGGAGGTCGCGCAGACGATCCTTTTCCTGGTGACCGATGCCTCGTCCTTTATCACAGGCGCCGCGGTGCCCGTCGATGGCGGCTACCTCGCCGCCTGAACCCTAGCCAAAGCTGGAGCCGTCGATGTCCGCTTCCGCCGCCTGCCCGCACGCCGCATCGGCCAAGGAGCCGAGCTTCTTCGACCCGGCGATCCAGCAATATCCGTTCGACCACTACCGGACGCTGCGGCAGGAGAAGCCGGTCTGCTGGGTCGACGAGCTCAACTGCTTCATGGTCACGACCTACGAGCTGATCAGCGCGGTGATCCGGGACACCGATACCTATTCGAGCCTCGGCACGCAGGACATGATCGTGAACGAGAGCGTCGCCGACGAGATCCGCCGGATCCGCGCGAGCGGCTATCCTGTCGTGCCGTTCCTCGCGACCAACGATCCGCCCGATCACGGCGTGTACCGAAGGCTGGTGATGCAGCTCTTCAGCCCGCGGCGGATGCGCGGCATGCAGGAGAGCGTGGACCGGCTCGTCGAGACGCTCTTCCGCCCCCTGGCCGAGGCGGGCGGCGGCGACTTCATGAAGGGCTTCGCGACGCCGCTGCCGGTGATGGTGATCGCCGAGCTGCTGGGGGTGCCGGCAGCGATGTGGCCCACCTTTCGCGCCTGGGGCGATGCCTATGTCGCGCCGATGAACGGCGTCATCTCGCCCGAACGCGAGGTCGAGTGCGCCCAGCTCGGCCGCGACTATCAGGACTACTTCATCAAGGCGATGGAGGAGCGCCGCGCCCGGCCGCGCGACGACCTGATCACCGAGCTGGTGCTGACGCCGATCCCGGGCGAGGACCGGACGATGAACGTCCCCGAGCTGCTCTCGGCGACCCAGCAGTTTCTCGTGGCCGGCGGCGAGACGACCACCTACGCGCTCGGCAACGGCATCCTGATCCTGGCCCAGCAGCCGGCGCTTGCCGCCGAGCTGCGGGCGAACCCGGATCGCGTGCCGGCCTTCGTCGAGGAGGTGCTGCGCACGCGATCGCCGACGCAATGCATCTATCGCCGCGTCTCGCGGGACACCGAACTCAACGGGGTAAAGATTCCCAAGGGATCATTCGTCAATGTCCGGCTCGGCGCCGGGAACCGCGACGAGACCGTCTTCACCGATCCGGAGGCATTCGACACGGCCCGCAAGAACGTCACCCGGCATCTCGCCTTCGGCGGCGGGATCCACACCTGCATGGGGGCGACCCTCGCGCGGATGGAGCTGACCGCCGCCTTCGCGAGAATTCTGGCGGAGGTTGATGTCCGGATCGACGAGGCGGCCGGCGGCTGCGCCTACTTCCCGAGCGTCTTCTTCATGGGGCTCGAGCACCTTCACGTGTCGCTGGCGCCGATCCGATGATCGAGCTCTACGGCCTGACCAGCCCGAACGTCTACAAGGTCGCGATCATGCTGGAGGAGGTGGGGCTGCCCTACCGGCTCCACTACGTGAACGTCTTCGCCGAGGACCAGTACCGGCCGGACTTTCTCGCGATCAGCCCGACGAACAAGGTTCCCGCCATCGTCGATTCGGAGGGGCCGGGCGGGAAACCGCTGACGCTCTGCGAGAGCGGCGCCATCCTGATCTATCTCGCCGAGAAATCGGGGAAGCTGCTCTCGGCCGATCCGGCGGTGCGCGCCACCACGATGCAGTGGCTGATGATCCAGATGGCCTCGATCGGCCCGATGTTCGGCCAGTACATGCATTTCCTCTTCTTCGCGCAGCAGGTCGATTACGGGATCGCGCGTTATCGCGGGCAGGTCACGCATCTGCTGGAGCTGCTCGACCGCCGGCTCGGAGAAGCCCGATGGATCGCCGGCGACGACTATTCGATCGCGGATGTGGCGGTCTTCCCCTGGGTCCGCCGCGCCACCGAGGTCTTTCCCTGGCTCACGGAGCCCAGCGCCGGCGGGCTGGTGAGTGCGCATCCGAACCTGCACCGCTGGCACCAGGCGGCCTCGGCACGGCCCGCCACGCGGCGCGGCATCGAGCAACTGGAGACACTGGCCGACAAGACCAACGCGGCATTCCAAGAGGCCTCGGACTCTGGCCTCGACCATTTCCTGCTACGCGGCGGCGGCTGACCGTTCGCTCGGTCGCGTCAGGAAGACTCGGCTTCCCGAGCGTTCACACGCGGATCCGGTCGGAGATCGGCGGCGCAGCTTGCGAACATGCCACAAGGTGCACGCACGGACTTTGCTCAAATTCAAGCAAAGTCGCGGCGCGAAGCAGCGCTCAGCTAGTGATCGCGTGCGTGGGGGGGTGCGTAAGTCGATCGAGCGCGATGCTGATGACCCGGTCACCGAACAGCCGATCTTTCCGGGCGGCCGCTGCCCTCCCGCCGGGCCAGCGGCGCAGGCCATTACGTACTGCGCCGAGCGACGGTGTGACGCCTTCCCGAGTTAGGAGCCAATCGACGGTAGCCAACAGCTCCATTCCGAAAGGCGATTCGAACCCATCGATCAAGCGGCTCGCATACTCGAGCGCTGGCAAATAGACCTTCGCCTCCGTCTTCAGGTAAGCCTGGACTACGTCTTTCCGGTCCTCATCGAACCAAATCACATCGAGCGGGTCGGCATCACTGATCCGTTTCTCGCAATGGAGATAGCTGCCGTCGAGACCGTTGAGGAGATGACTAAGCCGCTGCGCATAGGGCCCGTACTTGTGTGCCTTAAATTGCAGCTTCAGCGGATTGTCGCCAGCGGACAGACGCTCGATAGCTCGCTCGAGAAACCAAGCAAGCTTCTGGATCTCCAGCAGGCTGCATTCCATGCCGAGAATCCAGTACCGCCGAACTAGTTCAGCGATCAGCGCGCGTGCCGGCGTAAGCTTCTCTACCCCGGCCCGCTTCGCAACGTTTTGGTAATCACTGGTGGGCTCGAACACGAGCACATCGATGTCAAGATCACCGAGCGCCTCCTCAATCTTCGGCCGAACTTCGGCCCAGTTGAGGCCGCCGTTACCGGACCCGAGGGGCGGCACCGCCACTGATCTGACGTGATGGTCCACCAAGAAGCGGCGAAGGTCGGCGAGCCCTGCCTCGACCCACTCCATCCTCGACGGCGCTCGCCAGTGTCGCTTCGTCGGAAAATTCACAATCCAACGCGGTCCATCAAGCTCGTCCACTTCGGTCACGAACATGTGCCCGATCTTCACCTGGCCGGCCTTGCTCGCAGCGGCATAGCGTCGAAAGTTCTCCGCGAAGCGCTCCTTGAACATCAGCGCGATGCCCTTACCCATCACGCCAACCGTGTTAACCGTGTTGACCAGGGCCTCGGCCTTCGACTCCAAGAGGTTTCCTTGGGTGAATCGGATCATCAGAAGTACCACCCTCGGCGGACGTAAATCGGTAGCGAGAGGCCCCGCGAAGTCGTCTCAGCTTCGATGCCGTTCTTGACCTCATCGGTATAGCACACGATGCCCAGCAGCGCAGAAATTGGCAGACGTGAGTGGATCAACGCCTCTGCCTGATAGCGTTCGAACTTCTTCGGATCGTCCGCATCACGTTTGAAGTCACGAGATTGTAGAATGGCCCAGTCTATCCGAACCAAATCGGCTGGGTCAGAATAGTAATTTGCCCATCCATAGTACGCATGGGCATCCGTGAATATATACATCAATCTTTCCTGTTGTATACGCGGTATGCTAGAGACGAGTATAACAATTTCTTCCTTCTTACGTTGTCTAACACCTCGGCCAGTGAGAATATTATATAACATCACTGAGAACGGGGTAAAGTAGAACGGGACGTAATCATTGAGCACGCCGCCGGGCTGGATCGGCACGACATGGCTTGCCCTCTTGTCTATCAACTCTAAATTGCCGATTGTGACCCAGTTCAACGACCGTGTGGTGCTGTTTGCGCTATGCATTCCATTGTCGAGCAGCCACGGAACGTTATCCCGGTGGACGATTCGCCAGACGAGCGCCCGTTGAGCGTTGAGACTCGGATAATGGTGGCCGGTCATTCGCCACGGTCGGTCGGGTCTTTCACGTCGACGAGGTAGACGGTCCAGTCGTCGATCGCAGCGGGGTCAGCATCGCCGGTAGCGACAGCGTCTTCCCACGACGTGCGCCAGAGTTGCTCCTCGTCGGGTGTCGCTCCGCGAACATCCGTGTTGGCAGGGGCAATAGAGGAGGGTTTGCCCTCCCATCGTAGGACTTGCAGGCTGTCGGCAAATGGTCCGTTGGGGTCCACGGCTTCCGCTTGGGCTTCGGCCAACGTGTCAGCGGCGAACGCGCAGACTGGGATCCCTGCCACTACGACGGTGAAGACGCTCACCGGTTCGGTCGTCAGCTCGCTCATTCGCGTTCCTCCTGAGACCGCTTCTTGAGGCGCGCGCCGCAATTGCGGTGCCAGCGCACGTAATATTCCTTCCGTCTCCTCAACCGTTGCTTCCCGCCCGTTCAGACGCGGATCCGGTCGTAGCGGAAATTGTCGGCGTAGGCCTTGGGCTTGACCGTGGGCGCATGCGGCTGCTCGACCGTATAGGCGATGCCGTTCGCGTCGGCATAGGCTACCGCCTCCTCAAGCGTGTCGAAATAGAGCCGGACCTGATTGAGCGTGTCGCCGGCGCTTGCCCAGCCCATCAGCGGGTCGGCTTGACGCGGCGTCTGCTGCTCGTACTCGAGGATCCATTTCCGGGTGCGGACGCGGCCCGACTGCATCGCAGTCTTGGCAGGGCGGAGGATGCGCGCGGTCGGCATGGAACCCTCAAGATCGAAACTGGTCGGGGTGACATGATTCGAACATGCGACTTCTTGCTCCCAAAGCAAGCGCTCTACCAGGCTGAGCTACACCCCGTGCGGCCCTTACCTAAGGTGCGCCGCCGGGCCGGGTCAACCCTGCGGGTCAGCCTTGCAAGGGTTTGCTTCGCGCCGCCGGAAATGGTTCGGTGCGGCCGCCATGCGCGTCGATCTGTTCGATTTCGATCTACCGCCGGCGCTGATCGCCCAGCGCCCTGCTGAGCCGCGCGACCATGCCCGCCTCCTGACCGTGACGGCGGGTGGCCTTGAGGACCGTCAGATCCTCGACCTGCCCGGCCTGCTCGCGCGGGGCGACCTTCTCGTCTTCAATGACACGCGAGTCCTGCCGGCGCGGCTGACGGGGGTGCGCGGCGCCGCGCGGATCTCGATCACGCTGCATCGGCGGGTCGGCGGCGATTGCTGGCGCGCCTTCGCCCGGCCGGCGAAGCGGCTCAAGCCCGGCGACCGGATCGCCTTTGCGCCGGACTTCGCCGCGACCGTCAGCCAACGCTTCGACGATGGCGAGGTCGAGCTGGTTTTCGACCGGGGCGACGGCGAATTGCTGGACGCGCTCCACGCCCACGGCGCGATGCCGCTGCCGCCCTATATCCGCGGCGGCGTGGCCGACGAGCGCGACCGCGACGACTACCAGACCCTGTTCGCGCGCGTGCAAGGCGCCGTCGCGGCGCCAACCGCAGCGCTCCACTTCACGCCGGCGCTGATGAATTCGCTGGCAGAGCGCGGCATCCGCACGACGACGCTGACGCTGCATGTCGGCGCCGGTACATTCCTGCCGGTCAAGGCCGAGGACACGACGGGCCATCGCATGCATGAGGAGATCGGGACGCTTCCCGTGCCGGCCGCCGCGGCGATCGCGCGGGCGCGGCTGGAGGGCGGCAAGGTCGTGGCGGTGGGCACGACAAGCCTGCGGCTGATCGAGACCGCGGCCGACCAGGACGGCACGGTCAGGCCGTTCTCCGGCGTCACCAGGCTCTTCGTCACGCCAGGGTACCGGTTTCGTGCGGTCGATCGGCTGCTGACGAACTTCCACCTGCCGCGCTCGACGCTCTTTATGCTGGTCGCCGCTTTCGCCGGACTGGAGCGGATGAAATCGGCCTACGGGCACGCCGTCGCCGGGAAATACCGGTTCTACTCCTACGGCGACGCCTGCCTGCTCGACCGGATTCCGGGATGACGGCGTTCGGCTTCACGCTGCTGGGCAAAGACGGCGCCGCGCGCCGCGGCCGGCTCGCGACCGCCCACGGGACCGTGGAGACGCCCTGCTTCATGCCGGTCGGCACCGCCGGCACGGTCAAGGGCATGCTGCCGGATGCGGTCGCCGCGACCGGCGCGCAGATCGTGCTCGGCAACACCT
>DATGFU010000330.1:0-2281 GCA_035308865.1 Allostellaceae bacterium
GGCGCGCCTCGATGGCGTGGCCGCGGCGGCGGACCTGGTCCTGGCCGAGCGGCAGCGGCTCGCCGGCGGCGACCCTGAGCTGCCACTCCACGAGATCGAGGCCGGTGATCGCCTCGGTCACGGGATGCTCGACCTGGAGCCGCGTGTTCATCTCCATGAAGAAGAACGCGTCACCCTCGACGATGAACTCGATCGTCCCCGCACCGACGTAGCCGACGGCGCGTGCCGCGGATATCGCGACCTCGCCCATACGGCGCCGCTGCGCATCGCCGAGGCCCGGCGCCGGCGCCTCCTCGATCACCTTCTGGTGACGGCGCTGGATCGAGCATTCGCGCTCGCCGAGATGGACGATGTTGCCGTGCGCGTCGCCCAGCACCTGGATCTCGATGTGGCGCGGCTCGACGATCGCCTTCTCGATGAAGACGCGGCCGTCGCCGAAGGCGGACTTCGCCTCGGCGGTGGCGGAGCGGAAGCCTTCGCGCACCTCGGCATCGCTGGCGGCGAGGCGCATGCCCTTGCCGCCGCCGCCGGCCGAGGCCTTGATCATCACCGGGTAGCCGATCGAGCGGGCGATATCGACGGCCGCGTCGGCATCGGGGATGACGTCGAGATGGCCCGGCACGGTCGAGACGCCCGCCGCGACCGCCAGCCGCTTCGATTCGATCTTGTCGCCCATGGCGGCGATGGCGGAGGGCGTCGGGCCGATGAAGGCGACGCCTGCCGCCTCGAGCGCCTCGGCGAAGCTCGCCCGCTCCGAGAGGAAGCCGTAGCCCGGATGCACCGCATCGGCGCCGGTCTCGCGGATCGCGGCCAGGATCTTGGCGACATCGAGATAGGACTCGGCCGCGGTCGAGCCGCCGAGCGCGACCGCCTCGTCGGCCTCGCGGACATGCAGCGCGCCGGCGTCGGGCTCGGAATGGACGGCGACGGTGCCGATGCCGAGAGCGCGGGCAGTGCGGATGACCCGGCAGGCGATCTCGCCGCGATTGGCGATCAGGATCTTGCGGAACAAGGGGCCACTCACAGCGGGATGTTGTCGTGCTTCTTGGGCGGATTGGCGAGTTGCTTGCCCTGGAGCATGCGGAGCGCCGAGATCACCCGCCGACGCGTCGAATGCGGCTGGATCACGTCGTCGATATAGCCGCGCGTCGCCGCGACGAAGGGATTGGCGAATTTCTCGCGGTATTCCTGCGTGCGCGCCTCGATCTTGGCGGCATCGCCGAGATCGGCCCGGAAGATGATCTCGACCGCGCCTTTCGGCCCCATCACCGCGATCTCGGCCGAGGGCCAAGCGAAATTGACGTCGCCGCGGAGATGCTTGGAGCTCATGACGTCATAGGCGCCGCCATAGGCCTTGCGGGTGATCAGCGTCACTTTGGGCACGGTCGCCTCGGCGAAGGCGAAGAGCAGCTTGGCGCCATGGGCGATGATGGCGCCGTGCTCCTGGGCGGTGCCCGGCAGGAAGCCCGGCACGTCGACGAAGGTGAGGATCGGGATCTCGAAGCAGTCGCAGAAGCGCACGAAGCGCGCGGCCTTGCGCGAGGAATCGATGTCGAGGCAACCGGCCAGCACCATCGGCTGGTTGGCGACGATGCCCACCGTCTCGCCGTCGAGCCGCCCGAAGCCGGTCACGATGTTCCGCGCGAAGCCGGGCTGCAGCTCGAAGAACTCGCCATCGTCGACGACCTTCTGAATGAGCTCCAGCATGTCGTAGGGCTTGTTGGGATTGGCCGGGACCAGCGTGTCGAGGGAGGGCTCGCCACGGTCCCAGGGATCCTCGGTCGGCCGGCGCGGCGCCTTCTCGCGATTCGACGGTGGCAGGAAGCCGACGAAGCGCCGGGCCTCCAGCAGCGCCTCGACATCGTCCTCGACGGCGAGATCGGCGACGCCGGACTTGCGCGTGTGGGTGAGCGCGCCGCCCAGCTCCTCCTGGGTCACGGTCTCGTGCGTGACCGTCTTCACCACGTCGGGGCCGGTCACGAACATGTAGGAGGAGTCCTTCACCATGAAGATGAAGTCGGTCATCGCCGGCGAGTAGACCGCGCCGCCGGCGCACGGTCCCATGATCAGCGAGAGCTGCGGCACCACGCCCGAGGCCAGCACGTTGCGCTGGAAGACCTCGGCATAGCCGCCGAGGCTGGCCACGCCTTCGTGGATACGGGCGCCACCGGAATCATTGAGGCCGATGACGGGGGCGCCGACCTTCATCGCCTGGTCCATGACCTTGCAGATCTTCTCCGCATGGGCCTCGCTCAGCGACCCGCCAAAGACCGTGAAGTCC
>DATGFU010000331.1:0-17581 GCA_035308865.1 Allostellaceae bacterium
TGCTGCTCGATCGGCCGGTTCTGCTGACGCTCGGTCGCCATCAGCTGATGGACCTGGGTTTTCTGCGTGTCGGTCAGCTGAAGACCGTGCAGGATGGCAAAGCCTTCGCCATGCATCCCGCCCCAATGGCCTCCGCCGAAACTGGACGCTTCACCGCTGGCGGCCAGCGCCGCCAGAGGAATTGCCGCGGCAAATCCCGCCGCGATAAGGAATTTCTTCAGGGACATCGCAAACTCCGCTATCTCGCCTTGCGCGAACCTGCGCGTCGATTAGTACGATGGCTGCGCGCCCGGCATCTCCGCGGTATTTTATTACATACGTGTCATCCGCGACTCTCGTCGGACGGCTTTGCATGAGCGAATGCCGGGCCGGCCGGGCTAGGCTGGACTGCGAAGAGGCCATCGGAAGGGATCCGGCGTGACCATGCGGCAAGCGAAATCGTCCCCGGAAACGGCCGCCTTCGCCGTGCTGGGCGCGATCAGCCTCGGCCATCTCCTCAACGACCTGCTGCAGTCGCTGATACCGGCAATCTATCCAGTGCTGAAGACCTCGTTCGGGCTGAGCTTCAGCCAGATCGGCATCATCACGCTGGTGTTCTACGTGGCCGCATCGGTGTTCCAGCCGCTGGTCGGCCTCTATGCCGACAAACGGACGCAGCCCTATGCGCTGCCCACGGCGATGGTCTTCTCGATGTGCGGCATCCTCCTTCTCGCCTTGGCGCCGAACAACGCCGCGGTGTTGACAGCTGCGTTGCTGGTCGGGCTCGGCTCCTCGGTCTTCCACCCCGAGGCGTCGCGCGTGGCGCGTGCCGCCTCGGGTGGACGGCACGGGCTGGCGCAGTCGGTGTTCCAGGTCGGGGGCACTTTCGGCTCCGCCCTCGGACCGCTGGCCGCCGCCTATCTGGTCGTGCCGCGCGGCCAGGAGAGCGTCGCCTGGTTCGGGCTTGTGGCGTTCGTCGCGATGATCCTGCTCTCGCGTGTCGGCAGCTGGCACGGGAAGCAGGCGGCACGCCGGGCGACGCACGCGGAAACCGGGCCCCGTCGGCGGGTCGGCTTGGCATTGTCGATCCTGCTGCTGCTGATCTTCTCGAAGTACTTCTATCTTGCGGGGATCGGCAGCTTCTTCACCTTCTACCTGATCGACCGGTTCCACCTCACCGTGACCGACGCCCAGCTGCACCTCTTCGCCTTCTCGGCGGCGTCGGCGGCCGGGACCTTCTTCGGCGGTCCGCTGGGCGACCGGTTCGGCCGCAAATACGTGATCTGGGCCTCGATCCTCGGCGTCCTGCCGTTCAGCCTCGCGCTGCCCTATGCCGATCTCGTCTGGACCGGCGTGCTCAGCGTCATCATCGGCGCCACCATCTCGGCCGCCTTCTCGGCGATCGTCGTCTACGGGCAGGAGCTGATGCCGGGCCGGGTGGGCGCCGTCTCCGGCCTCTTCTTCGGTTTTGCCTTCGGCATGGCCGGGATGGGCGCGGCGGTGCTGGGCACGCTGGCCGACCTGACGAGCATCGGCTTCGTCTACAAGGTCTGCGCCTTCCTGCCGGCGCTCGGCCTCTTCACCGCCTTCCTGCCCGATCTCGGAGCCGAGCGGCGGCGCGTCCTGGCCGACGCCTAGCCCGGCCCGCCGATCAGCGGCGCATCAGCCGGACGAGATCGCGCAGCTTGGGCGGCTGTCCGGCACGCAGCAGCGAGGCGCGGAAGACGCGGCCGAGCAGCGCGAACTCGCCGAAGACGAAGAGCAGCAACAGGGCCGAGGTACCGGCGAGCTCGACCCAGGAGACGCCGCCGCCCAGCCGCGCCAGCATGGCGAAGGGCGTATAGATCGGGATCCAGGAGAGGATCACCGGCAGCAGGCCGCCGGGATTGTCGACCACCGTTCCGACCAGCACCAGGAACGGGCCGGTCAGGCAGAAGACCAGCGGCACGAGGTACCCCTGCGCATCCTGCATCGAATCGCTCATCGCACCGATGGTCAGGAACAGGATGGCCGTCACCAGGTAGCCGGTGACGAAATAGAAGGCCAAGTAGATGATCGTCGCCGGCGAATGCAGGATCTGCAGCGCCGGCCGCAGCGTCTCCATGATGTCGGCCGGGATCGCGTACGCCCCGGCGATGGCGAAGACGAGCCAGGTCCCGGCGATGGTGAGGCCGACCGCGCCGACGCCGATGAGCTTGCCCTGCAGCAGCTGGTTGGCATCGATGCAGGCGAGCAGCGTCTCCAGCAGCTTGTTCGATCGCTCCTCGATCGTGCCCTGCAGCATCATCGTGCCCGACACGATGATCGTGATCAGCAGGAGATAGGCGAGGCCCAGCGGCAGGGCGGAGCGGAGCGCGATGCGGTTGGCGCCTTCGCCGGGCTCGGGGGCCGTCACCCGCGTCGCCGGATAGAACAGTTCGATCGCCAGGCCCGCCGCCGCGTCGATTCCGTGCTCCTGCATCATCCGGGCACGCAAATCGTGCAGCACGACCCCGCTGATCAGGCCGCTCAGCCCCCCGTCATACCGTCCGCTGGTCCAGTAGCGCACCGGCTGCGACCGGTCCTCGGGATGCTCGGGAATGTAGGCGGCGAGGCCGAAGGGCCGGCGACCGTCCGGCGTGTCGAGCTCCGTTGAGAGAAGCTTCTCCACGGCGGCGCCGAACGCCTCGTCCGAAGCGTCTGCGGCGATCCCTGCCGGCAGGCCCACGCGGATGAAGCGGCGGGGCGGGGTCTCGAAGGGCGTGGCGTCCGGCGGCAGCAAGGGGCGGATCTCGGCCAGCGCGGCATCGATTCCGCCCGCCTTCATGAATGCCTCGGTGTCGAAATCGTCGATCAGGCGGCCCCTGCGGTCGGCCCAGACCGCGCCGGACGGCGGCGCGTGGACATGCCAGTGCTTGGCGTAGTCGACAAGGCCCGCCAGCAGCGATCGCTGGTAGTCGAGCTCGACACGGCGGTCGATCTCCTCGGCGTAGCGGCCGGTGCGGTCCAGCACGAAGAAGGCCGAGGCCCCGGCCTTGTGTCCGTAGAGCGAGGGGATCAGCGCGAGGAAACCGATGATCAGCGGGATCGCCAGCAGCGTGATCCAGAACGAGCGTGTCGAGGTGAGCTGGCGGTACTCGCGCTGCGCGACGATCAGCACCTCCCTCATCGCCCGCTCCCGTTGCCGCCGGGGTTGACGAGGTGGACGAAGACGTCGTGCAGGCTGGGCCGATGCGGCTCGAAGCGCCGCACGATCAACCCGCGGGCAAAGCAGGCCTCAAGGAGGTCGCCCGGATCGGCGCCCGGCGCCAGCGTGACCTGCCAGTCGCTCCATTCGCCGATGCCGCCTTCCGCCTCGGCGCGCAGCACGCCCGGCAGCCCGCTCGGATCGCCGCGCGCGGTCAGCTGCAGCCGGCCGGGAAGCTGCCGGCGCGCCTCGTCCTGGGTGCCGTCGAAGAGCTTGCGGCCGGACGCGATGAGCACCAGCCGGTGGCACAGCCGCTCGGCGTGCTGCATGACATGGGTTGAGAACACGACCGTCGAACCGTTCCGCGCGAGGTCGAGGACAATATCCTCGAGCACCGCCTGGTTGACCGGGTCGAGCCCGCTGAACGGCTCGTCCAGCAGCACCAGCCGGGGCGCGTTCACCAGCGCCGCCGCGAGCTGGACCTTCTGCGCCATGCCCTTCGAGAGCGCGTCGATCCGCCGGCCCCCGACCCCGCCCAGTCCGACCCGTTCGAGCAGCCGGTCGGCGGCGCGCCGCGCCTCGGCGCCGCGAATGCCCTTGAGCCGGGCGAAATAGATGACGGAGTCGCGGGCGGTCATGCGGCGGTAGAGGCCGCGCTCCTCCGGCAGGAAGCCGACCTCGCGGCGCGCGCCCTGGCCGGGCGCCCGGCCCAGCACCTCGATCCGCCCCGCGCTGGGCCGGACGATGTCGAGCACCAGGCGGAGGCTCGTCGTCTTGCCGGCGCCATTGGGGCCGAGGAAACCCATGATGACCCCCTCCGGGACCTCGAAGCTGAGGTCGTCGACGGCGGTCACTTCACCATACTGCTTGGATACGTGATCGAAGACCAGGACCGGCAGCTTGCGTCTCCGGGCCGGATGAGGAGGGTGCATGGCACCCTAGCACGAACCCGGACGGGCGCGCATAGCCGGCTTGATTCCAATTGCGACGGGGATGTTCTTCGGGCTAGGACTCAGCCCCGCCTCCCATCCCCCTTTTCGAATTTTCTGCAGAATCGAGCCTTAACGTATGTTTGGATTTCTCCTGGGCTGGATGTCGGCCGACATGGCGATCGACCTCGGCACCGCCAACACGCTGGTCTATGTGAAGGGGCGCGGCATCGTGCTGAACGAGCCGTCGGTGGTGGCGATCCAGAGCCACAAGGGGCGGCGCCAGGTCATCGCGGTGGGCGACGAGGCCAAGCTGATGCTGGGCCGCACGCCGGGCTCGATCCAGGCCATCCGGCCGCTGCGCGACGGCGTCATCGCCGATTTCGACGTCGCCGAGGAGATGATCAAGCACTTCATCCGCAAGGTGCACAATCGGCGGAGCTTCGCCTCGCCCGAGATCATCGTCTGCGTGCCCTCGGGCTCGACCGCGGTCGAGCGCCGCGCCATCCAGGAATCGGCCGAGAGTGCCGGAGCGCGCCGCGTCTTCCTCATCGAGGAGCCGATGGCGGCGGCGATCGGCGCCGGCCTGCCGGTGACCGAGCCCACCGGCTCGATGATCGTCGATATCGGCGGCGGCACCACCGAGGTGGCGGTGCTGTCGCTCGGCGGCATCGTCTATTCGCGTTCGGTGCGCGTCGGCGGCGACAAGATGGACGAGGCGATCATCGCCTATATCCGCCGCAACCATAACCTGCTGGTCGGCGAATCCTCGGCCGAGCGGATCAAGAAGGAGATCGGCTCCGCCTGCATGCCGGCTGACGGCGAAGGCCGGGTGATGCAGATCAAGGGCCGCGACCTGATGGCCGGCGTGCCGAAGGACCTCATCATCTCCGAGCGGCAGATCGCGGAGAGCCTGGCCGAGCCGGTCGGCGCCATCGTCGAGGCGGTCAAGGTAGCGCTGGAGCACACCGCGCCGGAGCTCGCCGCCGACATCGTCGACAAGGGGATCGTGCTGTCCGGCGGCGGCGCGCTCCTCGGCAATCTCGACGTGATCCTGCGCCACGCCACCGGCCTGCCGGTCTCGATCGCCGACGACCCGCTGACCTGCGTCGCGCTCGGCACCGGGCGGGCGCTCGAGGACAAGGTGCTGAAACAGGCGGTGGTCTCGACGGCGTATTAGCTGCTGTCAGAGACCGTTGACGCTGGAAACCATGTCTCGGCAATTGGACTGGCGGCATCGTGCCGTCACGCCGGCTCTTGCCGCAGCCGGGTTTCGTAATCCTGGCCGCCGTAGAACACGCCCAGGATCGATACCTGCTCGCCCTTGACGGCGAAGGCGATGACCGTGCGTCTTCGGTAGTTCGTGATGCGGAGCCCTGGACGGATGTCGTCCCGACACATTCCTCGATGGGGGAAAGTCTGGAAGCTCTCGCAATGACTGACGATGGCGCCGGTGTAGCGCGCCGCGATTTCGGGTGAGGCGGCAGCGGCGATGTATTCATAGAGCAATAGCAGTTGCCGCTCGGCTTCCGGTGTGAAGACGACGGTGTAGGCCGTCACGGCTTCTCGGTGGTCTTACGATGCGCTTCCGCCAACCTCGCCCGGACTTGCTTGCCCGACCGGCCCCGACCCGGGTTCGCTTCGAGTGCGTCATAGGCAGGGGCCACCTCGTTGCGCAACCAGCTCTCGACGGCGCGGTCGCGCGCGATCAGTGCGCGCAAGCCGTCACGAATGACCTCGCTCTCGGTCGCGTATTCCCCGGCCGCCACCTTGGCCTTCACGATATCGGCCATGTCGTTCGGAAGGGTGATGCTGAACTGCTGGGTCGATCGCATCGGCGTTCTCCGCGAGTGAGTGGGATTTAATCCTACACCATTCATCGACGCTCGCCAGCACCTCAACCACTTCATTGACGGATCATCCGGATCCCGGCCATCCTCCCGGCAAGGCGAAAGGGAGGAAACCACGATGACCGCGCCAAAGACGATCCGCCGCATCGCGACCGAGGAGGCGTTCTCGATTCCCGAGGTCGCCGCCGCCTTGCGCGAGGTGGCGCGGAGCCCGTCGAACAGCCTCGACATGGTGCTCGTCCGCGCCATCTACGAGGCGCCGGACCGCGGCGGCAACCGTGCCGAAACCCTGGCGCAGCTGCTCGACCTCGAGGACGGGCGGCTCCGCGACATGGACGAGAACGGCGTCGACATGCACCTGCTGTCGCTGACCGCGCCGGGCGTGCAGATGTTCGACGCCGACACGGCCTACGAGCTCTCGGTGCTGACCAACGACCGGCTGGCCGAGGTGATTTCGCGGCATCCCGACCGCTTCGCGGGCCTCGCCGCCGTGGCGCCGCAATCGCCGAAGCGAGCGGCCAGGGAGATGGAACGGGCGATCAACACGCTGAAGCTCAACGGCTTCGTCATCAACTCGCACACCAACAACGAGTACATGGACGACGCCAAATACTGGCCGCTGCTCGAGGCGGCGGAGGCGCTCGACGCCTGCATCTACATCCATCCGCGGGCGCCGTCGGAAGCGCTGGCCAACCCCTTCCGGCAATACGGGCTCGACAGCGCCATCTGGGGCTACGGCGTCGAGACCGCCACCCATGCGGTGCGGCTGATGGTGTCGGGCGTGTTCGACCGCTTTCCGAAGCTCAAGATCTGCCTCGGCCATATGGGCGAAGGAATCCATATCTGGGCGTGGCGGCTCGACTACATGAGCCGGTGGTCGCAGCAGACCGGCCGCGCGCCGAAGCTGCAGCTGAAGATCAGCGAGTATTTCAAGCGCAACTTCGTGATCACCACCAGCGGCCAGGAATCGGACGACGCGCTCGAATTCTCGATCAAGGTGCTGGGCATCGACAACGTGCTGTGGGCGATCGACTACCCCTACCAGCCCTCGGCGCCGGCGGTGAGATGGATGGACGCGGCGCCGGTCACCGAGGAGCAGCGCGCGAAGCTCTATCACGGCAACGCGGAGCGGGTATTCCACATCAAGCCCAAGATCGGATGAAGGCAGTTCCGGCGAAGATCGTCTCAGGCGGCCAGACCGGCGCGGACCGCGCGGCGCTCGACTGGGCGATCGCCCGCGGTATCGCCCATGGCGGCTGGTGCCCGAAGGGACGGCGCGCCGAGGACGGGCCGATCGACCCGTGCTACGCCCTGACCGAGACGCCGTCGCGCCGCTATGCGGAGCGCACGCTGTGGAACGTGCGCGACAGCGACGCGACGCTGATCGCCAACTTCGGAAGGCTTGACGGCGGCAGCCTCGTCACACGCCGGTTTGCCGAGGCGCTCGCGAGATCCTGTCTCGTCGTCCAGATCGAGGACGAGGATGCGCCGACGGTGACCCGGCGCTGGCTCGACACCATTCGCCCGGCGACGCTCAACATCGCCGGACCGCGCGAAAGCCGCCGCCCGGGCATCTATGCCCGAACGCTCTGGCTGCTCGACGCGCTCATTCCGCCGACAAGTACCGGCTGAGGTTCATGTTGAAAGGCTCGGCGGTCCAGCCGTGGACGCGCGCGGCGACGAGCCTCTGATCGACGACGAATTCGAGCGGCGCGATCGGGTGGTCGGCGAGGAGCTGGCGCTCGGCCTCCGCCAGCGTGGTAAGGCGGTCGGCTTCGGCGCCGCGCCGCGCCCGGTCGAGCAGCGCGTCGAAGGCGGTGCTGCGATAGGCGCCGGGGTTGAGCGGACCGGCGTCGGAGCGGAAATTCGCGAGGAAGTTCCAAGGATCGGCATAGTCCGCGTACCAGCCGAAGAGCGCGACCTCGAAATCGCCGCGATGGAAGGCGGCGTTGAACACCTGCCATTCGGTCCGGTCGAGCGTCACCTGGACCGGCAACGCCTGTTGCCAGATCGCGCGGATCGCGGCGGAGAGCCGGTCGTCGACGTCGTTACGCTCGGCGATCAGCGTGATCCGCAGCGGCGAGGTGTTGGCGCCGCGCGCCTCGGCGAAGAGCCGCCGCGCCGTCACGGCCCGCGTCTCGGGCGGCTCGTTGCGATAGGCGAGCGACTGCTCGTGATAGCCGGCGAGGCCCGGCGGGATGAAGCCCCAGGCCGGGCGCTGCCCGCGGGTGTCGAGCTTGCCGATCAGCAGATCGCGGTCGAGAGCGCGCGACAGCGCCTCGCGCAGCCGCACATCGCCGGCGAACGGGCCGTTCGCCAGGTTGAAGACGAGATAGCGCGTGGCGAAGAGCGGGGTGGAATGGAGCTCCGCCTTATCGTTCGCGACGGCCCAGGAATAGTCCTCGGCGGCGAGCGCCGCAGTGTCGAGTTCGCCCGCCCGGAAGCGCCGCAGCCCCGCCTTGCGGTCATCGGCCAGGATCCAGCGCACGCGGTCGGGAAGGGCCGGCGGCCGGTCGTGATAGGACGGGTTCGGCTCCAGCACGATTTCGAACTGCGGCGTCCACTGCGAGAGGCGGAACGCGCCGTTCGAGACCATGTGGCCTGGCCGCGTCCACGCGCGGCCCCAGCGGGCGACGGCCGCCTGCGGCAGCGGGTAGGTGACCGGCTGGAACAGCAGCCCCGGCAGGAAGGGCGTCGGCTCGACCAGACGGATCAGGACGGTCGCCGGATCGGGGGCGCTGACACCCAGCGTCTCTGGCCTGGCGGCACCGGCGATGATCTCGCGCGCGTTCGCGAACGGCGCCAGCGCCGCCGCATAGGGCGAAGCGGTCGCCGGATCGACGGCGCGGCGCATCGCCCAGACGAAGTCCGCGGCGGTCAGCTTCGCACCGTCCGACCAAGCAAGGCCGGGCCGTAAATGGAAGGTCCAGCTCAGGCGGTCGGCGCTGGTCTCCCAGCCGACAGCGGCGCCCGGCACGGGATTGCCGTCCGGCCCCTGCGCCGTCAGGCCCTCGAAGAGATCCTCGACGACATCGAAATCTGTCTCGCCGGTGATGAGTTGAGGATCGAGGGATTCGGGCTCGGCGAGAAGCTGGCGGCGAAGCTCCCCGCCCGCCGCCGCCGAGGCGAGCCAGAACAGAACGCAGGCCGCTACGATCCGGACCACCGCCATGCGATGCGTCCTAGCAGAGGCCATGCCGAAAACAAATGGGGCGGCCCACTAGGACCGCCCCTGCTCGTCACTGGAATGTGCTTACTGCGCTTGGTCCTTCTGGTCGGCACCGGGCTCGCCCGGCGCCGGCTTCTTCTTCTGCGGGTTGTTGGCCCCGTTCGGCTGGCCGGCCGGCTTCGATCCGGCATTGCCCGCCGGCGCCGCCGATTGCGGCGGAGCCTTGGGCGGCTGCGGTGCCGGCTTGGCGGCCGGTGGCGTGGCGGCCGGAGGTGTAGCCGCCGGCGGCTGCGGCGCCGGACGGTTGCCCGGCCGCGGCCCGGGCTGGCCCGCCGGCTTCTCGGGCTGAGCCGCCGGAGCCGGAGTCTCGGGACGCGCCGGCCTGCCCGGCCGTCCAGCCGGGCCCGGCTGGGCCGCATTGCTATCCGACGGTGCCGCCTCCCCGCCGGGCTTCGGCGTGCGGTTCGGCCTTGGACCCGGCGCCGGCTGGCCGGCACCGTTCTCAGGCGCCGCCGGCCCTGCCCCTGGCCGCGGCGGCTTGCCCGGTCCCGGCGCAGGGGTCGGTGCCGGGGCAGCGGCAGGCGGCGTCGGCCCGCCACCCGGCTTCGGACCCTTGTTCGGACCGGGTGCCGGCTGTTCCGGTGACTTCGCCGGCGGTGTGCCCGGCCGCGGTCCCTTGCCCGGCCCGGGAGCGCCTTCCGGCGTACCCGGCTTCGGAGCTTCCGGTGCAGTCGCCGGTGGGGTACCCGGCTTCGGACCCTTGCCCGGCGTCGGCGCGGCCTCCGGCCCACCCGGACGCGCAGGTTCGGCACCCGGCTTGGCCGGTTCGGGACCGGTCGCCGGTGGTGCACCCGGCTTCGGACCCTTGCCCGGTCCGGGAGCCGCTTCCGGCGTGCCCGGCTTCGCCGGTTCCGGCCCGGTTGCCGGCGGCGCGCCCGGCTTCACTTCCTTCCCGGGCGCCGGAGCGATTCCGGGCGCACCCGGACGCGCGGGCTCGGCACCTGGCTTCGCCTGCTCGGGACCGGTAGCTGGCGGTGTGCCCGGCTTCGGACCCTTGCCCGGCTCGGCGGCGGGCGTGCCCGGTCCGGCCGCAGGCGGCGCACCCGGCTTCGCGCCAGGAGCGGGCTTGGCGGCCGGCGGATTGACCGGCCGCGGCGGGATGACGGCGTTCTTCGGCACCGTGTTGGTGCCGGCCTTGGGCACCGCGCTCGGCGGTGCCGCGGGCGCTGCCGACGGCGGCTTGGCGCGGAAGGCCGCCGCCGAGGCCGGCGCCGGATGGGCCATCGCCAGCTTCGGGGCCGGCGGCAGCTTTGCCGGCTGCACCACCTCCGTGCGGGCCGGCGGCGGCAACACCTTCTCGATCGTCGCCGGCCGCGCCGCCTCGAGCGGGATCGGCCGGGCGAGATTGGCCGGCGGTATCTTGTACGCGGCGGCAGCCACCGGCCTTCCGCCGGCGAAAGCCTCGCGCGGCATGACCGTCGCGGCCCGCTGGTTGACGTAGGTGATGTTGTTGATGGTCGTGTTGTTGATGATCGTGGTCCGGCTGACATTCACGATGTTCGTGCGCTGGATGTAGGTCTGGCTGGCCGGATACCATGGCCGGTAGACCTCGCCGGGACCGAGCGGAACCCAGCCGACGCTGGCACCGATGCCGCCGCCGATGCCGATGCTTACCCCCACGGTCAGCGCGGCGGGATTGCCGATGAAGGCGACCATCGCCGGCGCATAGACCGGACGGAAGCGCGGCTGGATGACCACGCCGGGCTCGGTCGCGATCCAGCCCCAGGCGGGGCCGACCTGAACCCAACGGCCGTAGTGGAAGGGCGCGAAGCCCCAGGGCGCATCGTCGATCCAGGTGTAGCCCCACGGCACGACATAACCCCAATGGCCGCGGCGATAGGGCTGCCAGCCGGCCTCGACGCGCTGCGGGAACCAGACATGGCCGTACTGCCTGTCGTCGCGCCAGGCGCCATATTCGGAGAGCGACGCCACGCCGGGCATCGGCGGCACGTAGTCCGGCACCGGCGGCCGGGCAGTGACGGTCGCCACCTCCTGCCGGAAGCTCGCGTCGTAATTATCCTGCGTCAGCATGGAGATGCTGTAGGCGACCGGCGTGCCGGGCGTGGCGACCATCTCCTGGCCGGCCGATACGGTGATCTCGCTGGCCTCGCCGACCAGGATCGCCTGCCCTTCGATGGCGCCGACGCGGGTCGGATCCGAATCGGTGCCGGCGCTTACGCGATAGACGCCGTCCTGCAGCAGGTCGACCGCGCCGCGCGGCGTCTGGACGTCGTACCGCTCGTCCTCGCCCTTGTTCCTGACCCAGATCTCGACCCGGCCCTGCGGGACCGACAGGATGACGTTCTGGTCGTCGAGCTGAACGACGTCGAGCTCGGTGCCGTGATCGAGGCGGACCCGGGCGCCGCCCAGCTCGACCTCGGCCTGGCCGTCGGAATCGGCCCACAGCGCCGTCGACTGCGCCAGCGGGTAGTTGAGCTCGGCCGGCGCCCACTGGCTGTCCGGGCTTTGCAGGAAGCTGACCGTGCCCTGCACGACCGAGATGCGGCCGACGCGATCGGGCGGATCGGCGTCTTCGTCGGCACGGGCGGCGGGAACCGCCGCAAGCCCCGCCGTCACGGCGAAAGCCGCAAGCGTGGCCCCTTTCCAGAGCCGGACCTGCCGGCGGTGATTCATCATCATGAGTCTCCTGGGGACGGCGCGGAGAGCGCCTGGGACGGGGTAAGAACGCGCTACCGCGGGACGTCATTCCCGGTCAATTGCGAGATGGCCGCGCCGGCAGTCTTGATTGCCGCGGAGCGCGGCCCCAAGTCTCGCGCGTCGGTGGTTCGCCGCCGATCCCCCAGGTGCCGTCCAGGGCCCGGTTTTCGTCGGCTCGCTCTCATGACGAGGAGAAGGCACGAAGCATGACGCGCGTTTTGTTCAATTCGCCGCTGCTGCTCGGGTTCGACCATTTCGAGCGCGCGCTCGACCGGGTCGCCAAGGGCTCGACCGACGGCTATCCGCCCTACAACATCGAGCAGATCGGTCCCGACCGGCTGCGCATCACCCTGGCCGTGGCAGGCTTCACCCTCGACGACCTGGCGATCGAGACCGAGGACAACCAGCTCGTCATTCGCGGCAGGCAGGCGGACGACCGCGACCGGATCTATCTCCATCGCGGCATTGCGGCGCGGCAGTTCCAGCGCTCCTTCGTGCTGGCCGACGGGATCCTGGTCGACGGCGCCGCCCTCGACAACGGATTGCTGCATATCGATCTGCGCCGGCCGCTGAGCGAGCCCAAGATCCGCAAGGTAGAGATCAAGGCGCCGGCGTCCGGCAAGGGCGGCAAGATCGACGTCGGCTGAACGGCCGCGCTTCACGACGCCGCCTGCCGGACCGGCGCAACCGCCGGCACCGGGAGCGCACCCGGCGCGCGCGCTTCGCGGAGGCAAATCTCGACCGCCTCCCGCAGGGTGTGGATGTAGTAGTCCGCGCCCAGCTCGTTCCGGAGGTCGAAATCGGGCAAGGGCGGGGCGTCGCCCGGCCATAGGCCGACGATCAGCGGCGCCTCCGGCATCCGCTGCCGCAGCCGGCCGATCAGGTAGCGCAGGTGCGACAGCTTGTTGGTGACGTCGAGGTAGGAAATGCACGCCAGGGCTGCGCCGCCCGTGTCGAGGAGGCCGATATTGCCGCGTGTCACGGCCTCGTACGGCACGACCTGGCCGGTGACTCCATGGCTGCGCAGGAGTTGGCAGAGCATCGCTGCCGCGACCTCGTCCAGCGGCCCCCGCCCGGCGACGCACAGCACGTGTCCGGCAGGCGGCGCGGTCACGCCCTCATCGGGAGGTCCTTCGAGATGGCCCTCCAGATCCTCGATCACCTCGCCGAACGCGTCGCGGATACGCCCGAGCTGATCCTCCGACAGTATGCCGCGCTTGGCGTCGATGGCGGCGAGCTCGAGGCCGTGCAAGGCGATTTCGTCGTAATACGCGGTCAGCGACCGCTCCTTGAGCAGCTGCTCCGCGTGGTCGCGCGTCTCGTCCTGGTCGCCCGCCAGGATGCGCTGGTAGAAGCCTTCCACCGGGGTCAGCGCCGGCCGGTCGCCGAGCATGACGGCGAGGAATTCCAGCCGGTCGACGTGGCGGCCGAGCACGACGAGGCAAAGGGTCAGCGGCGTCGACACGATCAGCCCGACCGGCCCCCAGAGCCACGACCAGAAGATCGCGGCCACGACCACCGCCAGCGGCGACAGGCCGGTGCTGGCGCCGTAAAGCGGCGGCTCGACCAGATGGGTGACGATCAGCTCGACCCCGAGAAACAGGCCGCACGTCCACAGCAGCATCGACCAGCCCGGATCGACGGCGGCGGACAGCGCCAGCGGGAACATGACCGAGATGAAGGAGCCGATATAGGGCACGAAGCGCAGCAGGCCGGCCAGCACGCCCCAGAGCAGCGCGATCGGCACGCCGATCAGGAACAGGCCCAGGCCGATGACCAGTCCGAAGAGCGCGTTCACGCCGAGTTGGGCCAGAAAATACCGGCTGAGCCTGCGGCCGCCTTCGTCCAGCGCTACCGTCGTGCGGCGCAGGTCGTTCGAGCCGAGCAGCCGGATCAGCCGGTCGCGCAGATCGTCCTGCTGCAGCAGCAAGAAGATCGACACGACGAACACGATCGCCGCAGTGCCGAGCGGCGACAGCAGCGGCGACAGGTAGCGTTCCGCCAGCTCGAACGGCGTCGGGTCGGGCTGGCGAATCTCGACCGCCGCAGGCTTGGGCGCGTCGCGGGCGGCCGCGGGAGCGACCGGCGCCGGCTTGGCCGGCTTCTGCGGCGCCGGCGCGTGCTGGAACCGGCTGAGCAGATGGTCGACCTCGTCGAGCGCATAGCCGCGGACGGCCGCGGCCTTGTCCTGGAGGGTCTGCGCGTAGGCCGGCAGGTTATCGGCGAGGCTGGCGATCTGGCTGCCGATCAGCCCGCCGGTCGCGCCGATCACGCCAAGCGCGAAGAGCACCGCGAAGAGCACCGAGCTCACCCGGCCGAGCCGCAGCTTCTTGAGCACGCCCACGAGCGGCGCGAGCAGGATCGACAGCAGCAGCGCAAGCGCCAGCGGGATCAGCACCTCGCGCGCCAGATAGAGCGCAGCGACGACCGCGAGGAAGACCAGCAGGTTCAGGGCCGGGCCGAAATCGCGCGGCGCGCGGGGGGCCGACGGTCCGGACGCCGGCGCGACGCGCATCCTGTGAACCAATTCGGGCATCCTCTCGCGGACGGGCCGGCCGCCGCGCGGCCGTTGGGGTGGTACCCGGACAACACGGACGCCCGTCCTCACGTTCCTGCCGCGCAATCCTTTGACGCGGTTCCATGAATGGAATAGAGGCGGCCGCGACCGACACGCGCCTGGGCTCGCCAATGTTCCCGACTGACCGGAACTCCATCGGCCGCCGGATGCTCGCCCGCATCGTCGCCGGCGCCGCCGCGACGACGCTGGCGGGACGGCGCGGCCATGCCGCACCGGCCGGCGGCAGCGATGCGCCGAGCGACTCAGAACGGGCCGCGATGGCCGCCACGGCCGAGGCGCTGATGCGGCGCCACGATCTGCCCGGGCTTGCCGTCGCCATCGCCCATCGCGGCCGCATCCTCTACGACGAGGCCTTCGGCATGGCGGTGCGCGAGACCGGCGAGCGGCTGACGACAGCCCACCGGTTCCGCATCGCCAGCCTCTCCAAGCCGATCACCTCGGCGACGCTGTTCACGCTGAACGAGGCGGGGAAGGTCGGGCTCGGCGACCGCGTGTTCGGGCGCGGCGCCGTGCTCGGGACCGAATACGGCGTGCCCCCCTATCGCGAGTATGTCGACCGGGTCACGATCGAGACGCTGCTGACCCATACCAGCGGCGGCTGGCCGAACGACAATACCGACCCGATGATGCGCAATCCCGGGATGACCCATCGACAGCTGATCGCCTGGGCGATCCGCGACATCCCGCTCAAGCATCGGCCGGGCACGCACTACGCCTACTCCAATTTCGGCTACTGCATCCTGGGCCGGGTGATCGAGCACCTCACCGGCCAGCAATACGACGCGTTCGTGCGCAGCGAGGTCCTGCAGCGCTGCGGCGTCGCCACCATGGAAATCGCCGGCAATACGCCGGCCGAACGGCGCCCGAACGAGGTGCGCTACTACGCGCAAGGCACCGACGACGCCTACGGGCTGAACGTCACGCGCATGGATTCGCATGGCGGCTGGATTGCCACCGCCGCCGACCTGCTGCGTTTCACGGCGCATGTCGACGGCTTCCCCGACCAGCCCAGCCTGCTCAAGCCCGAGACGATCCAGACCATGGCGACCGGCAGCCGGGCCGAGCCGGGCTACGCCAAGGGCTGGCAGGTCAACGATCTGGGCAATTGGTGGCACTCTGGCAGCCTGCCCGGCACGGCGACCATCCTGGTCCGCACCCATGCTGATTTCTGTTGGGCAATCCTGACCAACGCCAGCCGCGATGGGCTCGATCTCGACAAGTTCGGCTGGGACATGGTCGGCAAAGTCGGGCGATGGCAGGCCTGACCACCGCTCCCGCTAGCGGACGATCTCCACCAGCAGCACCCAGGCGCTGAGCACGCTCCAGAAGATCGCGCAGACGATACCGGGCACGAGCCAATAGAGCCCGAGCGAATTACCCATCGCCAGCAGCACGCCGCCGGCCGCCAAGGGGACAAGCGCGCCCTGGCACAGCAGGATTCGGACCACAACGTGCCAGATGCTCCGGTAATGCTGCCGCCGCAGCGCACCGCATTGGACCGGCAGGCTGAAGACGATCAGCAACAGGGCGACCGCCACGACCTGAATGCCGAAATATTCGGGGATCTGGCCGGGCACGAGGCCGAGGATCGCGATGATCAGGATCCCCGCCACCATCATCACCGACTCGAAGGCGCGCGCCGTCAGGCCCGGCGTGGAGATGACGTGGCTGAGATTGATTGAAATCGCGACGAACAGGAACCCGGTGAGCGTCGCCGAGGCGCTGGCGAGGGAGCCGAGAAAGCCGGCCCAAGGTGCAAGCTCGTTCATGCTCCCGTCCGACTGTGAAACCCGCGATTTCGAACATGTACCCGACACGCGCTATTCTGTCATGGTGGGCGGATTGCTCGCGGGAAACAGTCAACATGAAGCATATCGCTACGGTTGCCATCCTTGTCGTTCTACTCGGCTGCGTTCGCGCAGCCGGCCTCGAACCGGAACGCGAAGGGCAGCAATCCTTCTTGAAGCGCGCGATCTTCGCGGACGGACGCCTCTGGACACTGTCCGACGCCGGCGTCCTGTCCAGCACGGCCGACAACGACAGCGGCTGGACGCGCGAGCAACCCGGCAGTTCGGTCCTCGACGTCTGCGCGCAGTCCGGCATGCTGGCCAGCATCAGCAGCAGCATGCTCGGGCTCGGGCCGTGGGTTCTCCAACGACACAGTCAGGGCGCTTGGTCGATCGTGGCGACGGTGGCTGGAGCTCCGGACAGGTTTCTGGCGATGGACTGCAGCGGTGGCATGATCACGATCGTGACCAACCGCCGGCTGATTGAGGCGCAGGCTGGCACAGTGAGGGATCTGCCGCTCCAAGAGCCTTTCAACCCGTTTGGTCTGACGGCCACCTACAGCACCCGTGACTGGATCTATCTGGGCTTCGACCGGGGCGAATGGGGCGGCGGGATAAGCCGGATCGACCGACATACCGGCGCGGTATCCGTAATCGAGAAGAAGGAAACAGGCGATTTGTGCAGCGGCCCTCTGGATTCGAAGTGCGATCCGGTCAACGCCATAGTCGCAGATCCATGGAAGCCGGACTGCATTGTGGCGGCGATCGGACTGGTTCACTTCATTCCCAGGGGCCGAATCATCGAGGTGTGCGGGAACGATGTCCGTCAGCTCTACTCCAAATCGTATGCGGACCCCGAACCGTCCGAAGGTGCCGCACGCACTGTAAATCTCTGCGCTGAACACTGTTCTGTTGCATTCTTTGGGCTGGCCGTCACCGGCAGCACCGTTTGGGCCTCGGGAATCGACGGCGTTTACCGACTCATTGCAGACGGCGGGGCCGAATTTCACTCGCTCCCGGGCTTCAAGGATGTCGGCGGTATCGGCGTCAGCTTCGAGTTGCCGCGGCTCGTCCTCGTATTGACGAGGGTTAACCAGCGCACATCCGTCAGCGGAAATGCGCCGATGCTCGTCGCGCGCTGAGCGCTACTCCTTCGGCCAGGTCTCGATCGCCTCGACGAAGCGGGTGAGCCAGGCGTTGGCCTGGTGGCCGTCGAGGGCGCGGTGGTCGATGGTAAGCGAGACGAAGGCCATCGGGCGGATCTGGATCGTGTCGATGCCCTCGACCTCGCGCACGACGACGCGCTTCTCGAGCTTGCCGACGCCGAGAATGGCGGCTTGGGGCTGATTGATGACGATCGGCGCCGCCACCAGCGAGCCGGACACGCCGTGGTTCGAGATGGTGA
>DATGFU010000332.1:0-8582 GCA_035308865.1 Allostellaceae bacterium
GCAATGGCACGCTTCGCGGGCTCGCCTCGAACGTCCAGGGCCAGCCGGACATTGTCGGCCGACGACAGCGTGGGAAACAGGTGGTACGACTGGAAGACGAACCCGAGATGATCGCGCCTGATCTCGGCAAGCTGGCTCGGCCGGGCGCCGGCTGTGGAGCGGCCGCCGACATGGACCGTTCCTTGCGTCGGCCCCAGCAGGCAGCCGAGCACGGAGAGCAGCGTAGTCTTGCCGCTGCCCGACGGTCCCATCAGAAGGACCAGCTGCCCGCCGGTCAGCGCCAGGCTGACGTCCTTTAGCGCTTGCACCCGACCCGCCCCGTCGCCGAGGAACTGCGAGACATCGACCGCCTCGATGACCGACGCGGTCATTGCCGGAACACCCTGACGGGGTCGATGCGGGTGACCTGCACGATCGCCGCGATCGACGATGCGACGCACATGACGACGGTGAGCACGAACAGGCTGGCTGTCAGCGTCGGCGTCATGACGATGGGCAGCGCCGTCTCCGCGGTCGCTTTGACGACGATCAGGCTGACGCTCGCGGCCAGGGCGAAGCCGATGACGGCACTGAGCAGCGCCTGGCAGATGATGACCTTGTGAATGTAGAAGCTCGACGAGCCGATGGCGCGCAGCGTCGCGAATTCGTTCAGATGATCCTTCGTGCTGGAATAAAGCGTCTGGGCGACCACGACCGTCCCGACAATGGCGCCGAGCAGCGCGCCGGCGAACAAGGCGGCGCCGGCGCCCGTGCCGAACAGCCAGAAGGCGCGGCTGCGGCTCCGGAACTCGTCGGGCGTCAGAACCTCGACCTTGCTGAGGCTCGCCAGCAATCCCTGGCGCGCGACGGCGATGTCCGTTCCGGGCGAGACATGCACGAGAAAATACGAGACCTTGCTCGGTGACGTGCCCATGTACGCCTGGGCCCGGTCCAGTGCCGTGAAAACATAGGGTGTCGTGGTGAACGACCGGATCCCGTGGGTGATCGCCATCACCTGCGCCTTCTGGTCCCGAATTTCGGTGCTGTCGCCGATCCCGGTGACGCCGAGCCGGCCAAAATAGGTCTGGTCGATCACCACGGCATCGGGGGTCGAGAGCGCATCGAGATCGCCTTCGATCAGGTTCCAGGGATGCAATCCGGCCGGATTGGCACTCGAGCCGACGATGAAAACCGGCGTCGTCCCGCCGCTCGGCACCGTCCATTCGGTAAACCCGATCACCACCGGAATGGCGTCCGTCACCCCGTCGGTCGCAAGGGCGCGCGCACGGTCGTGCTCGTCCAGCAAGGACGGATCTTCAAAACACTTGGTTCCGAGGGGCACGATCCAAAGGTCGGCGGGCGCGTGATCGATCATCGTCGTGACCATGCGTTCAAAACTGAGGAACAGCCCCAACTGGATGGTGACGAGAACGATGGAGAAGACGATCCCGACGACAGTGGCGACGAACCGAAGGCGATCCTGGAGCAGATTTCTCGTTGCGAGCTTGAAGATCAGCGACATGAGGCGGGTGATCGGGGCATGCCGAAAGTGCCGCCGGACTCTCCGTCGGCTGTCGAGGGTCCGGCTCTCCCTGGGGACGACGGCACGTTCGCCGGCACGCGTCGCGCCGTACCGACGAGCCCGCCGAAGGGAGTGCGGCGCATGGCAATCGTCGTCGCCCAGGCGAGCGAAAGCGTGCCGGCGAAGACGATCAGCGCCTTGGCGACGGCGAACAGCGGCAAGCCGAGCAACGTATATTGCAGCCAGACCACGAATACGTAGTGGAACAAGTACATTCCGAAGGAATTATTGGCGAGACTGTCGAGTACCCGAGAGCGGTACGTGCCGAACCGCAGGACGCCTGCCATCACGAAGAAACAGCTGCTGACGCACGCCAGCGCGAAGCTGACATCGACGGCGACTTGCAGGCCTGGAGGTGATGCCGTCGCCCAGGTCATCGCCAGCGCGGTCAGGCCCATCCAGAGCACGAAGGACGCGAGCGCACCGACGAGCCAGGCGGCCCAGCGGCGCGCCAGCATTCCGCCGGGGGCGAGCAGCCCGCGCTCGATGCCGTAGGCGCCGACGCCGAGGCCCGCGAAATAAAACACGGCATAGAGCAGCGGGCGGCTGAGCTGCAGCGCGAACAGCCCGCGGTCGGACCAGGTCCAGGGTGTAAATTCGAGCGCCAATGGCACATAGGCCAGGACGGACGCGGCGGCCAGACCGACGAAATACCGGCCCGGACGGGTGGCGGCCGAGGACGACCACCGGCCGAGCTGCGCCACCCAGCCGGGCGCCCAGCGGTGCAGCCCGGCAGCCGCCAGGGTCAGCGCGAGGAGCTGCCAGAGGAACCACATCGGCCCGTTGGGCCAGAACGGCAGCGTCGTATAGTGCCGCGCGTAGGCAAGCAGGTCCGGGTCGGTTGCGGTCACGCGGTAGGTCGGATAAAGCGCGATCGGCATGACGACAATCAGGGCAAACGCAAACGGCACGCCGAGGCGCAGCAATCGATCGCTCAGAAACTGCCGGCGCCCCTTGCGGGCGAGGCTCGGCCATGTGAACAGAGCGGACAGGAAGAACATCAACGCCATCAGGTAGACGTCCTGCCAGGCACAGAACACGTCGAACCCGAACCAGCGATGGCTGTCCACGATGGGAAAGGCACGCCATTCATAGGGTGAATCATCGAACGCGAACGCCGCCGCGTTCAGCGAGCCGAGATAGGCCAGCACGGAATGGAAACCCAGCACCGTCAGGATGACGAGCGCTCGCAGATTATTCAGCGCCTGACTGGATCTGGCGTCTTGTCGCCGGCCGATCAAACCGCGACCGGTCGAGGTTTCGGTCCCGTGCACGATCGTGACCGGCGGCCGATCAGTCCGAAGATCATCGGCACGCGCGTCGTACACGACCGCGGCAAATGGTGTATGGTCGAAACCATGATCCCACACCCGGAACCGCCGACGAGGCATGGGGCACTCCTGTCGTGTCGTCAGACCGCAAAACATAGGGCAGGGCGACGTGCCGCGTGAGGCTCGGGAATTACCTAT
This sequence comes from Allostellaceae bacterium, assembly GCA_035308865.1. GTDB lineage: Bacteria > Pseudomonadota > Alphaproteobacteria > ATCC43930 > CGMCC-115725 > DATGFU01. The sequence goes on from DATGFU010000332.1 coordinate 3,031, forward strand.
ACGGAGCGTCGTGGGTCGTGCCCCGGGGCCGCGGAAGTGAAGATCGAGCGCCCGGCAATTTGGCGGGCACTTGGTTCGGGAGGTATCCGACTTCGACGGCGGCCGTGACGTCTTCGACGCCCGTCCAGGCGCGTGCGCTGCCTCCGGCAGAGTCAAGGGTTGCCAGTCCGCGCCGAACACGCGTATGTGAGAGTCGGGGGGATGGGCAGCAGGGGAATTCCGGTTCTTCCGGTCTCGCGCCCTGGCCCATGGTGTCAGCCGGAGTGTGGCAGGGCTCCAGTACCCAGAAACGTGCCAGCGCGTGACCGCAGCCGCCATGGCGCGGCTCCAGAGGTCCGGGCTGCCTTCTCGGATCATGCAAGTTTTCCGCCCGCCCGGGTTCACCGGGCCGGCGCCTCGGAGCCAGATCGGACCTGGTGGCTACGGATCGAACGATATCGAAAGGCCACGTCGCGATGCATTGGAAGTCATTCGGGCGCGTTGCCGCATGGGCCGGCATCGCCACGTTGGCGCTTGGCGCCTCCCCCCTCCTGGCAGAGACAGGGGCCGATAGTCCGACTTCCCCCCGTGCATCCCGTGACCCCACGTGTACGAATTCCGACAATTCCATCAAGCATCTTGTCGTGATCGACAACAGCGGCGACGGCAGCTTCCAGTGTCTCGGCCTCGTCATGGACGGCCAGGCGATCAAGGGCATTCGGGTCGAGACGCATAGTTTCGCGTCCACGCGACGCCGCACCGATTCGGAGCGGGTCAACGTCGCGGAGTTTTCGACCGCGGTACTCGAAAGCAGCCACGGCGCTGTTCTGGACGGTGTTCCAGGCCATGACGCGATCATCCTGCAGGGGCATTTACCCACGCTGCCGGGCGGAGCGGAATTGGTGACTTCCTACCTCTATAACGGCATCACCGGCGAGTATCGCAGCTGCCAGATCCGGCTCGACCGAGGGCCGGATTCCGGCTGGCGCCTGATGGATCGCCATGAACGAATCGTCTCCCGTATCGTGGTCAAGACGCGGGAGATTCCCCTGATCGGAATGTTCGGGATCTCCACTCTCGAGGGCGCCTGCTCCTAGCGTGACCGGCAGGCTCGCCGCATCTGATTGCGACGCGTGAGTCTCGAGAATCAGGTGCTGACTTGGGCCTTGCGCCGCTGGATCAAGCCGAATTCGCTGCGCAACCAGGATGTCGAGGCGTCGCGCGCGCTCACCGGCAGAGTGCCGTTCGGGGCGAAACTGGCGCCGGGATGGCGGATCCGCGCCGGGCATGGGGGCGGCCTCCCTGGCGAGTGGATCGAGCCGAAATTGCCGAGCCACCCGGCGCGGATGCGATGCATCCTTTATCTGCACGGTGGCGCCTATATCGCCATGTCGGCCCGGACCCATCGCTCCGTCACATCGCGTTTGGCCAGCTGGAGCGATGCAAGCGTCTTCGCCGTGGACTACCGCCTGGCGCCCGAGCATCCGTTCCCGGCGGCGCTGCGGGATGCGCTGGCGGCCTATCGTGCGCTGATCGCTACAGGCATCCCTTCGTCCCGTATCGCCGTCGCCGGCGATTCCGCCGGCGGCGGCCTCGCCCTGGCCTTGCTGGTCGCATTGCGTGATGCGAGGGACCGGATGCCTGCCGCCGCGGCGTTGTTCTCGCCGTGGACCGATCTTGCCGCTACCGGCAACAGCATCGTCACGAACGATACGGCCGACGCGCTTTTCTTCGGATCCTGGATCGGACGGCAGGCACGATACTATCTCGGCGACACGCCGGCGACGGAGCCCCTGGCTTCTCCTCTCTATGCGGATCTGACCGGTCTTCCGCCTCTGTTGATCCAGGTAAGCGCCACCGAGGTCCTGCTGGACGATTCACGTCGCGTGGCCGACCTCGCCGAACAAGTCGGCGTCGAAACGACGCTTCAGGTCTGGCCGGGGCTGCCGCACGGCTGGCAGATCTTCGCGCCGATCCTGCCCGAGGCCCGCGCCGCGCTGCGCGAAGCCGGCGCCTTCATTCACGCGCGGCTCACGCCGATGGCATGATGCGCTGTGTTGGAAGAATGGTTCCGCGCAGAAGACCCGGCCCTTCCCAGGATTACGCGCGGGGCACGCCCGACAAGGTCCCCAACATCAGGGGGTGATGCCACCTTCAAATTTCCAGTACTCGCGCGACGCGACCAGCCGAATCCTTTCGCCTTCTGCGCTCAGCGTCACTGCCTTCGGGTCAAAGAACCATGAGCGATGGAAAGCGCGTCCATTGTCACGGCCGGCATTCGATGCCTTGCCCCGCTGCTTTATCGTGATCTGGTCGGAGACACCGACGACGCCGAAGAGCCCGTGAACGTCTTGCGCGGCCGCCTCTTTCTGAGAACGCCAGTCGACTTGGCCGGTCAAGATGATCCATCCTTTCTCGACCTTCACTTTGACGGCGTCACGGGGCACGGACGCATCGCAGGCGAGACGATGCATTGCGGCCGCCGCGATTTCTTCGTCGCCACGCTTTATGTCGAACCGAAGCCGCACCTCGATTTCCTCGGTCACGGCCCGGGCGCCCATTCTTACCGTGGCGGTCGCCGTGCCCACTACGTATTGTTCCACGAGGCCCTCAACCTGACCCGACAGTGTCACCACCGCACCGCTGGTGCCGATGCCGGTATGAGCCTCGGTCGCGCTCGGCTTCCAGGCCAATTCCGCAAGAACCTCCTGCTCCAACCGCTGGTCGTGGGACATGGTCTTCTCCGAGGTCATCGAGAGAGCTCCGAAGCGTAGGCGCGCTTCGCGGCTCAGTCCGCCACTCCCGCCGCCGATCGTCCGATGTGCCGCGAAGTGTGCCTTCAGAGCCCGTCGTTCCATCACCACAACACTACCCGCCGACCGCCGCATGAAGGCAGGCTCGGAATCTACCCAGCGCGGCCGCTGTCTCCGCAGCTCGCCGAAAGCCGGGACCGGGCGCCGGCGCGTCCGATGTAACCGTCTTATCCAGGCGCCGTGATCGCTGCTGGCGGGGCGATCCGAACAAGGGCCCCTAGGTAATTCCCGAGCCTGCCCCTGTCCCTTCGGACGGGATTATCGTCGGTCATGCCTCATGACCCGGCCCGTCCGATCGCGCCTTGCCGAACCCACCTGGTCGGGAAGCTTCCGGGACCGGTGACGGGTCCGCCCGCCGGCGCAACACGATGGCGCATGGCCGGCTGAACCCAATGTTCGGATCGTACTCCTCGCAAGCGCAACAATCTGGAGACCACGATGCATCCGTGTCGCAATCCAAGCCCGATCGGCTCGGTCATGTCCCGTGAGGCCGAGCCGCCGAGGCCACCGGCCGGTCGAGCCCGACGTTATCTTCGGAGGGGGTTGCTCGCCGCGTTTCTCGGCATTGCAGGCGCCGCGGTGGTCGTCGCCTCGCCGCTTCAGATGCCGGCGATTGTCGAGCCTGCCAGCCAAGAGCATCACGCCGGCAAGATCGTCTTCGTCGAGCTGGTGACGCCGGACCTCGCGGCCGCCAAGCAGTTCTATGCGGGATTGTTCGGCTGGACGTTCCGCGACGTTGAGGCCGGCGGGACCGCGTACGCCGAGGCTGCGCTCGACGGACGTCCGACCGCCGGGCTGATCCAGAAGCCCGTGCCCGCTGGCGAGCATCGGCAGCCGGCGTGGCTGAGCTTCATTTCCGTCCCCGACGTCGACGCGGCGGCAAAGACCGCGTCGGAACACGGCGCGAAGGTGCTGTTCCAGCCGCATGACGTCCCGAGCCGTGGCCGGCAGGCCGTCCTTGCCGATCCGCAGGGCGCCGTCTTCGCGGTGCTCGCCTCCAGCAGCGGCGATCCGTCCGACATCCTGGCCGCCCCCGGAGAGTGGATCTGGAGCTCGCTGATCACCAGCGATCCCGACGCGGACGCCGCCTTCTACCAGACGCTGTTCGACTACGAAGTCTTCGATCTGCCCGTGACCGACGGCGCCCAGCACCTCATCCTCGCGACCGACAACTATGCCCGCGCGAGCGCCAACTCGCTGCCAGCGAACCGGCCCAACGCCCATCCGCACTGGCTCAACTTCGTCCGCGTCGAGGATACGGTCAAGATGACGGCGAAGGTCGTGGCGCTCGGCGGCCGCGTGCTGGTCGAGCCGCGGGTCGATCGCCACGGCGGCAAGGTCGCGGTGGTCGCCGACCCGCAGGGAGCACCGTTCGGGCTGCTCGAATGGCCGGATACCGAAAGCAAAGAGGTGACGAAGTGAACGCCTTGCGTTGGTCGGCGGTCGCCTGCGCGATCACGACGGTCACGGTGATCGCGGCCGGCTGTGCCGCGACGGGCGGCGGCTACGGCGACACTGTCTATTACGGGGCGGATTACTATGAGCCCTACGGTTACGATTACGGCGGCTGGGGAGCCGGCTACGGCGTGGCACCCTATCGCGACGGCGGCTATCGCGGCGGCGGCGATCACGGCGGCGGCCGCGGCGGCACGCACGCCTACCACGCGGCGCCAGCTTCCCACTCGATGCCGTCCATCCCGTCGGGCTCGCGCTCCTCAGGAAGGTCGCGATGAACCGCCCCTTCAGCCGCTTTGCTGCACTGAAGGATCCGGCTCGCCGAACGTGAGGCCTTCGTTCGCCGGCTCGCCCGCCGGCACGCCTCGGCCATGAGACATGCCGATCCGGACCATCGTCCATGATCGAAGCGCGAGCCCGCCGAGCCGAGGATAGACCATGACAGTGATCACCCGGCCATCGGCGGCAAAAGCCACGACTGCAGGACCGGTGCCCTCCGCCGACGGCGGCAATCAACTTGGGCTGACCACCGAGGAGGCCGGCCGGCAGCAGAAGAAATTCGGCCCCAATGCGATGCCGGACACGGGCGTGCATCCGCTGCGGATGGCGTTGGAGAAATTCTGGGCGCCCGTCCCGTGGATGCTCGAGGCCGCGATCGCGCTCGAGCTGGTTCTGGGCAAGTCGATCGAGGCTGCGATCATCGCCGGTCTCCTGGTCTTCAACGCCGCGCTCGGGCTCTTCCAGGAGGGCCGTGCCCAGGCGACCCTTGCCGCCTTGAAGTCGCGTCTCGCTCTGACCGCGTCCGTTCATCGCGACGGCGCGTGGAAAACTGTGCCCGCGGCCGATCTGGTGCCCGGCGACGTGGTGAAGCTGTCGCTCGGCGGCGTGGTCGCCGCGGACGTCCGCCTGACCAGGGGAGAAATCCTGCTCGACCAGTCGATGCTCACCGGCGAGTCGGTGCCGATCGAGGCGGGCGCGGGCGTGCTGACCTATGCGGGCGCTTTGGTCCGGCGCGGCGAAGCGGTGGCGGAGGTCACTGCCACGGGCATCCGGACGAAGTTTGGACGGACCGCCGAGCTGGTCCGCACGGCTCACGTCACGAGCACTCAGCAAAAGGTCGTGTTCAAGGTCGTCCGCAACCTCGCCATCTTCAACAGCGGGGTCATCGTGTTGCTGGCGTCCTACGCCTTGGTACACCGGATGCCGCTGCGGGAGATGGTCCCGCTGCTCCTCACGGCGGTTCTGTCTTCCATCCCGGTCGCGCTGCCCGCGACGTTCACTCTTGCCGCCGCGATCGGCGCGAAG
>DATGFU010000333.1:0-15153 GCA_035308865.1 Allostellaceae bacterium
CGCCTTCGCCCTGAACGGCCACCGGCCAGAGCAGGACATGCCGCGGGAAGCGGTCGGCGAGGCGGTGGAGGATGTCGCGGATGACGGCGCCGGTGGGCGAGGTGACGACGCCGATGACCTCCGGCAGGTAGGGCAGGGGGCGCTTGCGCTCCTCGGCGAAGAGGCCCTCGGCGGCGAGGCGGCGCCTGCGTTCTTCCAGCAGCTTCAAGAGCGCGCCTTCGCCGGCCAGCTCCATGCTCTCGATGACCAGCTGGTACTTCGAGCGGCCGGGGAAGGTGGTGAGCCGCCCGGTGCAGATCACGTCCATCCCGTCCTCGGGCCGGATCCCCAGGCGCTGCGCCGTGCCGCGCCAGGCGACGGCGTCGAGCACCGCATCCACATCCTTGAGCGCCAGATAGACATGGCCGGAGGAGTGCTGCTTGCAGCCGGAGATCTCGCCGCGCACGCGGACATAGGAGAAGGCCTGCTCGACGGTGCGCTTGAGCGCGCCGGAAAGCTCGCTCACGGTGAGCACAGGGAGGTTGGATGCAGGGCTATCGGAAGGCATCGGCCATGATAAGAAGCGCCCCGGCAGCGGCGCAACGGGAGAGCGCCGACACGGGAGAGCGCGGGATGATCGGATACTGGGCGGCAATCATAGCGATCCCCCTCCCCCTGCCCCCCTCCCGCGAGGGGAGGGGGAATGAGGCGCGGTCAAGTCTCCCCCTCCCCTTGCGGGAGGGGGGCAGGGGGAGGGGGGTTCAGTGAGCGTGACGAGGCGCCGCGTCCTCGTCGTCGGATCGGGCGGGCGGGAACATGCGCTGTGCTGGGCGATCAAGCGGTCGCCGGCATGCGAGGCGCTCTTCTGCGCGCCCGGCAATGCCGGGATCGCCGCCGTCGCCGATTGCCGCCCGGTGAAGGCGACCGACCAGGACGGCATATTGGCGCTCTGTCGCGACGAGCGAATCGGCTTCGTCGTGGTCGGACCCGAAGCGCCGCTGGTCGAGGGGCTGGTCGACCACCTGACCGCGCATGGGATCCTGGCCTTCGGCCCGACCCGCGCGGCGGCCGCGCTGGAAGGTTCGAAGGGCTTCACCAAGGATCTCTGCGCGCGCGCCGGGATCCCGACCGCCGCCTATCGGCGGGCACGGACACCGGACGAGGCCAAGGCCGAGATCCGCCGCCGCGGCGCGCCGATCGTGGTCAAGGCGGACGGGCTCGCCGCCGGCAAGGGCGTGGTGGTGGCCGTGACGGTCGGAGAAGCGCTGGAAGCCGTCGATGCGATGATGCTGGAGCAGCGCTTCGGCCCGGCTGGCGCCGAGCTGGTCATCGAGGAGGCGCTGGTCGGCGAGGAGGCGAGCTTCTTCGCGCTCTGCGACGGCGAGCGCGCCGTGCCGTTCGGCTCGGCCCAGGATCACAAGCGGGTCGGCGACGGCGATACCGGCCCGAATACCGGCGGCATGGGCGCCTATTCGCCGGCGCCGGCGCTCACGCCGGCGCTCGCGGACGAGATCATGGCACGGATCGTGCGGCCGGCGATCGACGCGCTGGCGGCGGACGGGACGCCCTTCCGCGGCGTGCTTTTCGCCGGGCTGATGCTGACCGCGGACGGGCCGAAGCTGATCGAGTTCAACGTCCGCTTCGGCGACCCCGAATGCGAGGTGCTGCTGCGGCGGCTGAAATCCGACCTGCTGCCGGCGCTGCTCGCGACGGCCGGAGGAAGGCTCGATGAAGTAGCGCTCGACTGGGACGAGCGGGCGGCGCTGGGTGTCGTGCTGGCGGCGGAGAATTATCCCGGCGAGCCGGTTAAGGGCACCGTCATCCGCGGCCTCGACCGGGCGTCCGCCGCGGCGCCGGAGATCGAGATCTTCCACGCCGGGACCGCGAGGCGCGGGGACGAGGTGGTCGCCGACGGCGGCCGCGTCCTCGTCGTCACCGCGCTCGGCGACAGCGTCGGCGAGGCGCAGGCGCGCGCCTACCGCGCCGTCGACGCGATCGACTGGCCGGGCGGCTTTTGCCGCCGTGACATCGGCTGGCAGGCGGTCGGGCGGGAGGGACGATGAGCGTCCCCATCCTCCTGATCCACGGGGCCTGGCACGGCGCCTGGTGCTGGGCTCGCCTGATCGCGGAACTGGAGGCGCGGAGCCGGCGGGCAATCGCAATCGACCTGCCCGGTGCCGGCGACGACGTGCTGCCGCCCGAGGCGATGACGCTCGATCTCTGGACGGCGCGCATCGCGGAAACGCTCGCCGGCATCGGCGACAAGACCATCCTGGTCGGCCACTCGATGGGCGGCATCGCCATCACCGCGGCAGCGGAGGCGGTGCCGGAGCGCATCGAGCGCCTCGTCTATCTCTGCGCCTTCCTGCCGCAGGACGGCCAGTCGCTGGCCGACATCGCCGGCACCTTCGATTCCGAGCGAAGCCTGCTGCGCCAGGCGGTCTCGCCGGACGGGAAGACGGTGATGCCGACGCCGGACTCCACGATCGCGGGCCTCTACGCCGATTGCCCGCCCGAGGCGGCCCAGGCGGCGATGGCGCGGCTGCGGCCGCTCGGCCTCGCGCCGGTCGGCACGAAGGTCCACGTCACGCCGGACCGGTTCGGCCGGATCCCGCGCGTCTACATCGAATGCACCGAAGACCGCGCCATCCCGATCGAGGCCCAGCGCGCCATGGTCGCCGCCTCGCCGTGTGAGCGCGTGGTCACGATGCGCACGAGCCACTCACCGTTTCTCTCGGCACCGGCAGAACTCGCCGACATCCTGGCCTACCTCTGACCGCCGCCGGCCACCCGGATTCCGCGTCCGGCGTTCATAAACCGGCTTCACCAAAACCCGAATCTGAGCCACGCTTCGGGATGCACATGGCAGGGGCTGCCATGTCCTGGGGAACTCTGACCGATCCGCGAGAGCCGCACATGCGTATGCCGGGCCTGTGTCTGATTCTGTCGATGCTTGTTCTGTTCCTGCTGTCGGCGCCGCAGCCCGCGGCCGCGGCCTTCGGCGACTGCCCGCTGGTCGGAACGCTGGAAAATTTCGAGGCGTCGGGGCCGCCGCGAACCGTGACCTACGACGCGGAAGACTTCTGGATCGTCGAGGGCAATGCCGCGAAGAAGGTCACCAAGCACGGCAAGGTCTGCAGGCAGAACTACGATCTCAAATCCGGCGCGCCGCGCACGAGCGACATCGAGATCATGAAGAACTATGCAGAGGGCCTGCCGGCGCTGGGGATGACGATCACCAACACCAACCGGGCGCCGGACGAGGAGGTCTACGCCACGGCGACCAAGGGCGGCGCCGAGTACTGGGTTCGCGTCTTCGCGTCGAACGGCAACACGATCAGCGTGATGGTGCTGCAGGCGCAGGCGTTCAAGTCGACGTTGCTGGCGGCGGCCGCCAATGACTGCCCGCTGATCGGCGGGCTGGAGAATTTCACCGCCTCGGGACCGCCGCGGATCCGGACCTACGACGCCGAGGACTTCCGGGTGATCGAGGGCGGGGCGGCGAAGAAGGTCACGAAATACGGCAGGGTATGCAACCAGAACTACGATTTGAATGCCGGCGCTCCGCGCTCGACCGACCTCGAGATCATTAAGAACTACGCCGAGGGCCTGCCGGCCGCCGGCATGACGATCACCAACACCGACCGGAACGAGCAGGACGAGGTCTTCGCCACCGTGACGAAGGACGGGACGGAATACTGGAGCCGCGTCTACCCGTCGAACGGCAACACGGTGAGCGTGATGGTGCTGCAGGTCCAGCCGTTCAAATCGGCTCTGCTGCCGGCCGGGGTTAATGACTGCCCGCTGGTCGGCGGTCTGCAGGGCTTCGAGCCCTCGGGGGCGCTGCGGATCCTGACCTATGAGGCGGAAGATTTCCGGGTCGTCGAGGGCGGCGAGGCAAAGAAGGTCACCAAATACGGCAAGGTCTGCACTCAATATTACAGCCAGAAGGCGGGCCAGCCGCACTCGACCGACCTCGAGATCATGAAGAACTACGCCGAGGGCCTGCCGGCCGCCGGCATGACGACCACCAACACCGACCGGAACGCGCAGGACGAGCTCTACGCGACCGTGACAAAGGACGGAACGGAATACTGGACGCGCATCTGGCCGTCGAACGGCAACACGGCGACAGTGATGGTCCTACAGGTCCAGCCATTCAAATCGACGCTGTTGCCGCCGGGCGCCGACGACTGCCCGCTGGTCGGCGGCCTGCAAGGCTTCGAGCCCTCGGGGAAACCGCAGACGCGCACCTATGCGTCGGAGGATTTCCGCGTGGTCGACGGCGGCAAGGCGCAGACGGTCACCAAGTCGGGCAAGGTCTGCACCCAGATTTACGGCCAGAAAGCTGGCCAGCCGCACTCGACCGATCTCGAGATCATGAAGAACTATGCCGAAGGGCTGCCGGCGCTGGGCATGACGATCACGAACACTGACCGCAACGAGGGGGACGCCCTCTTCGCCACGATGAGCAAGGACGGCACCGAGAGCTGGGTGCGCGTCTGGCCGTCGAACGGCAACACGGCGAGCGTGATCGTGCTGCAGATCGAGCCGTTCAAGTCGTCGCTGAAGGCGGCGCAGGTCGTCGAGGAGCCGACCAAGACCGAGTTGAAGGTGACGGCGCTCCGCGGCGGGCAGCCGATCCCCGGCGCCTGGTGCGGCGTCTTCCCGCCGGGCAAGACTGACGGGACGCCCATCGGTCGCGCACGGAGCGGCGAGGCCCAGACGGTGGCGCCCGATACCTACGATGTCGGCTGCTTCGTCGAGGAGAACGGCGTGACCACCAGCGGCTGGCTCAAGGGCCAGCATATCGGCGCGGGTACGACCGAGCTGACCGTGGAAATGCCGGCGAAGCGCGCGCAGGTCGATCTCGTGTTCGCCGCGCCCGCGGCGACGCAGGAGACAGTACGGCCGGACCAGGGGGATTTCCCGTATCTCCCCTCGCTGCCGGGCTCGACGCTGACCGGCGGCCGGGTCGACCTCTCGCCCTTCTACGCGCAGCCGGCGGATGCGAAGCAGCCGGAACTGGTCGCCAACGGCTCGATCGTGAAAGAGTACCGGCCGCCGGCCGGTGTCGGTCTCGCGCAGCTGTTCGGCGCCTACCACACGGCGCTGCTCAAGGCGCACTGGACCATCATCAGCGAGCAGCACAGCGCGGGCGTGCTCATGACCGCCCATTACGGCGATAATGGCCGCAACATCTGGGCGACGCTGCACCTCGCCGAGTCGAACTACAGCATCGCGGTGGCGGATGCCACGATCGTCCAGTCGCGGCTGGCGGCCGATCTCGGCGCCAAGTGCCATCTGGCGCTCACGGGCGTGCTGTTCGACTTCGACAAGTCGACGCTCAAGCCCGAATCCGACGCGGTGCTGCAGCAGGTGGCAGCGCTGATGGCGAAGGATCCGGCGCTCAAGCTGGAGATCCAGGGCCATACCGACAATGTCGGCGGCGAGGCCTACAACCAGACCCTGTCCGAGGCGCGGGCGCGGTCGGTCGTGACCTGGCTGACCCAGCACAAGGTCGCGCCCGCCCGGCTCACCGCGCGCGGCTACGGCAAGACGCGGCCGATCGCCAGCAACGACACCGACGACGGCCGCGCCCATAACCGCCGCGTCGAGATCGCCAACCCGGCGTGCAAGCAATAGGGGCTTCGGTCAGCGGCTCCAGTCGATCCGCTCGAAGAGCTCCCTGAGCTTCAGGCCGCGGGGGCGATTCAGGCTTTCGACCCAGGCGACGCGGCCGCCGAGATGCGCGCGGAAATCGGCGATGCCGTCGCGGTTCTGTCCGGCCGGCCCGTGCGTCACGGAATTGTGGAGGATCGCCTTCAGCCGGTCATAGGCCGGCCGGTCGAGATTGCAGTGAACGTTCACCACGACGCCGAGGACGCGCTGGCGTTGGCTACGCGGCATGATCCGCGTCTTTTCCGGGTGCACCGCGAAGCCCTCGTCCCGCGCGATCGTGCCGACCGCCGCGATAAGCGTGCCGCCAGTCCGCGCCAGAGCCTCATCGCCGGAGAATATCAGATCGTCGGCATAGCGCGTGTAGTTGGCCCCGACGCGGCGTGCCAGACCGGCGAGGCGGCGATCGAGGGTGAAGGCGACGAGATTGGCCAAAGCGGGCGAGGTCGGCGTGCCTTGCGGCAGATGCGGCACCGCGAACAGCGTTGCCCGCGGATCCGTCCCGTTGAATATCCTGCGCGGCGTGCAGGTCGTGCAGAGCCCGGTCAGCAGCCGGGCCACGATCCAAGGATACCCCAGCGCGCGGAACAGGGCGTGGATGCGCGCGATCGGTGTCGCGAGGAAGAAGTCGCGCAAGTCCAGCGAGATGACGACCTCTTCGCCGGCGTGCGCCTGTGCCGCGCCGATGCAGGACCGGCCGGCGACGAAGCCATGCGCGCTCTCGTGCACCGGCACCTTGTCGAGGATCTCGCGCAGGATCTGCCGCTGGATCCGCTTCAGCACCGGCTTTGGCGATTCGACGAGGCGCGGCGGGCCGCTGCCCTTCGGGAGAAACGCATACCAGTAGTTCCGGAGCGCCGGTCGATCGGCGTGGACATGCTGGCGGCGCGTGTCGGCATACCAGTCGAGCTGGCCGATCGACACGCCGAGCCACTCGGCGAGCTCGCCCGGCGCCGTCAGCGCTGGTATCGGCAGATCCAGGAAGGCCGGCGCCGGCACGAAGCGCGGTGGTTCGGCGACCAATGCGATGCCTGCCACCCCGCCGGCAACGATCCGGTCGAAACGGCTCGACTGCAGGAAGAAATGGGCAAGCCAGCCCGGCGACGGCGGGTAGGGCTGGGTGAGGCGCGCAAGCAGATCGCGGATGAGTGCGCGCTGCGAACGCCAACTCGATCGGCCGAACAGGTCGGCGGCGGCGTCGAGCAGTGCCGGCATCGTCCACTCGGCCGCAAGCAGCGCCGCCGCGAGCTCCCGCGCCTTCCGTTCCCTAGAGTCCATATTGCATCGCGGATCGCGGCGTGGCGGACATCTCAACCCATCGTGCCTGGCGTGATGACATGTAGGCGAAGCCTACGGCGCATCATGCAGCGGTTTGTCCTGAGAGATCGCCTTCCCCGGGGTAGCCCCGGAGATCCCTGGTTCCACATCCGAGGATACGGGTGCCAGGGATTGCTTGAGATGCCCGCCCGCCTGCGGGGAAGGATAGGAGCGGATGCTCGCGGTGTAAATCGCGCGGCGGTCGTCTATCCGTCTCGTGATCCAAGTCATTGTACTGCGCTGATCGAGGGTGCTATCCGGCGCGGATGCCATGGACCGACGCGAACTTGCCCGGAACCCTCGACGGCGCCGGGCTCGCGGCGGTCCGCGGCGGACGGGCGGTGTTTGCCGGGCTGGGCTTCGCGCTGGCGCCGGGCGGCGCGCTGCTGCTCACCGGCCCGAACGGCAGCGGCAAGTCGACGCTGCTGCGGCTGATCGCCGGGTTCGGACATCCCGTTGCAGGGCAGATCGCATGGAACGGCGGCGCCATCGCCGACGACATGGAGGCACACCGCGCACGGCTGCACTATGTCGGGCATCAGGACGGGCTGAAGCCGGCGCTGACCGTCGGCGAGACGGTGCGCTTCTGGCGCGCGCTGGCCGGGCGGGACCGGGCGGACGAGGCGGCGGCGCTCGCGGCGGTCGGACTCGCGGCATTAGCCGAGCTGCCGTGCCGGTTCCTCTCCGCGGGGCAGCGGCGGCGGGTGGCGCTGGCCCGGCTGGCGCTGTGGCCGGCGCCGCTCTGGCTGCTCGACGAGCCGACGGTCGGGCTCGATGCGGCGGCGCTGGCGCTGCTGGAGGCGCTCTGCCGGCGCCATCGCGCCGAGGGCGGCAGCATCGTCGCGGCGAGCCATCAGGCGTTCGGGCTGGACGATACGGCGACGCTGTCGCTCGGCGATTTCGCGCCGGCGCCCGTAGCGGCCGGCTGGTAGGCGGGATGAGCGCCTTCCTCGCCATCGTCCGGCGCGATCTGCGGCTCGCCTTTCGCCAGGGCGGGGACGGCGCCTTCGCGGTCATGTTCTTCGTCCTGGCGGCGATCCTCTTCCCCTTCGGCATCGGGCCGGAGCCGGAGCTGCTGGCGCGGGTGGCGCCGGGCATCCTGTGGGTGGTGGCGCTGCTGGCGGCCATCCTGGCGCTCGACCGGATGTTCCAGCCGGATTGGGAGGACGGGACGCTGGAGCTCATCCGCCTGTCGCCGCTGCCGCTGGAGCTGGCGGTGGTGGCGAAATGTCTGGCGCACTGGCTGGTGACCGGGCTGCCTGTGCTGCTGGCGACGCCGGTCGTGGCGCTGATGCTGCGGCTCGATCCGGCTTCGCTGCCGATGCTGCTGCTGGGCATGGCGCTCGGAACGCCGGTGCTGAGTCTGTTCGGTTCGGTCGGTGCGGCGCTGACGCTGGGCGCCAGGCGGGGCGGGGTTCTGGTCTCGCTGCTGGTCCTCCCGCTCGAAGTGCCGGTGCTGATCTTCGGCGTCGGTGCCGCCGATGCCGCGGTCGGGCACGAGGTCGGGCGCGCGCAGCTGCTGATCCTCGGCGCGATGCTGGCGGCGGCGCTACCGCTCTGTCCCCTGGCGGCCGCGGCGGGGCTGCGTCAGGCTCTCGAATGACGCGCGCGCGGCGATTTGCTAAGTCAGGCTTGGAAAGGTCCTGAACCGTGGATTTTCATCGCTTCGCCAACCCGGCGCGCTTCATGCGCATGAGCATTCCGCTGCTGCGGGTGCTGGCGCCGGCGGCGGCCGTCCTGCTGGCACTGGGCCTGGTGCTCGGGTTCCAGGTGCCGCCGGACTACAAGCAGGGGATGACCGTGCTGATCATGTTCATCCACGTGCCGGCGGCGTGGATGGCGATGTTCGCCTATGCATTCCTCGCGGCGGCGAGCGCGGTGGCGCTGGTCTGGCGCCATCCGCTGGCCGAGGTCGCCGCGGTCGAGGCGGCGCCGCTGGGGGCCGGGTTCACGGCGCTCTGCCTGATCACCGGGTCGCTCTGGGGCGCGAAGATGTGGGGCACGTGGTGGGTGTGGGATGCGCGGCTGACCTCGGTGCTGGTACTGTTCTTCCTCTATCTGGGATATCTCGCGCTGGCGCACGCCTTCGACGACCGGCAGCGGGGGCTGCGTGCGGCCAGCGTGCTGGCGCTGGTGGGGGCGGTGAACCTGCCGATCATCAAATTCTCGGTCGACTGGTGGAACACGCTGCACCAGCCGGCGAGCGTGTTCCGGCTCGGCGGGCCGACCTTGAGCACGGTCTATCTGTGGCCGCTGCTGACCATGGCGCTGGGATTCACACTGCTTTTCGCGTGGCTGCTGGTGTTGCGGATGCGGGCGCATCTGATGGAGCGGAAGATCGAGACGCTGCGACTCGTCGCTATCGAGACGAGACAAACCGTGCAGCCGCAGGAGGCTCTGTCGTGAGCGAATATCTCGCCATGGGCGGCTATGCCGGGTTCATCTGGCCGGCCTATGCGGCGGCGGTGGCGATCCTCGGTGGCATGACATTTCTCTCCGTGCGGCGCCATCGCGCTGCCGCCGAAACGCTCGCCGAAATCGAGAAGGCGCGCAAGGCATGACCCGCAAGCGCAAGCGGCTCCTGATCCTGCTGGCCGGCATGGCGTCGCTCGGCGTGGCGACCGCGCTGGTGCTCACCGCGTTCAAGGACAATCTCGTCTTCTTCTACAGCCCGAGCGATCTCGCCACGAAGCCGCCGGCGCCAGGCCGCGCGCTCCGCATCGGCGGGCTGGTCGAGGAGCATTCGGTGGTCCGCAGCGACCGCGGCTTGCGCATCGAGTTCAAGGTGACCGACGGCGCGCATGACGTGCCGGTCGTCTATACCGGCGAGCTGCCGACGCTGTTCCGCGAGGGGCAAGGCGTGGTGGCCGAAGGCAAGGTGGACGGCGCGGGGGTGTTCCAGGCGGCGACCATCCTCGCCAAGCACGACGAGCGCTATATGCCGAAGGAGGTGGTGGACGCGCTCAAGGAATCGGGTCAGTGGCGCGGCGACAAGCCCGCCGCCGCGGCTGCCGGCGCGCCGGGGACGATGCGATGAGCCTGTCGACCGCGGAGCTTGGCCATTTCGCGCTGATCCTGGCGCTCGCCGTGGCGCTGGTGCAGGCGGTGGTGCCGATGATCGGCGCCGCGCGCGGGCAGCGCGGCATGATGGAGCTCGCGACGAACGCGGCGCTGGTCCAGTTCGCGCTGGTCGGGATCGCCTTCCTGGCGCTGATGCGGGCCTATGTGACCTCGGATTTCTCGGTGCTGAACGTCGCCGAGAACAGCCATACGGCGAAGCCGCTGATCTACAAGATCACCGGCATGTGGGGGAACCACGAGGGGTCGATGCTCCTGTGGGTCGCCATCCTCACGCTCTACGGCGCGGCGGTGGCGGCGTTCGGTCGGACCCTGCCGCTGCGGCTCAAGGCGCGCGTGCTGGCCGTGCAGGCGATGGTGGGCGCGGGCTTCCTCGCCTTCATCCTCTTCACCTCGAACCCGTTCCTGCGGCTGGCGGAGCCGCCGGCCGACGGGAACGGGCTCAACCCGATCCTGCAGGACCCCGGCCTCGCCTTCCACCCGCCGATGCTCTATCTCGGCTATGTCGGGTTCTCGATGGCGTTCAGCTTTGCCGTCGCGGCGCTGATCGAAGGCCGCGTCGACGCCGCCTGGGCGCGCTGGGTCAGGCCGTGGACGCTCGCCGCCTGGTGCGCGCTGACGCTCGGCATCTGCCTGGGCTCCTGGTGGGCCTATTACGAGCTCGGCTGGGGCGGCTGGTGGGCCTGGGATCCGGTGGAGAACGCCAGCTTCATGCCGTGGCTGTCGGGCACGGCGCTGCTCCATTCGGCGATCGTTGTCGAGAAGCGCGACACGCTGAAGCGCTGGACGATCTTCCTGGCGCTGCTGACCTTCGCGCTGTCGCTGCTGGGCACGTTCCTGGTGCGCTCGGGCGTGCTGACCTCGGTACACGCGTTTGCCACCGACCCGCGGCGCGGCGCCTTCATCCTGGGGCTGCTTGCGCTAGTGATCGGCGGCTCGCTCGTCCTTTACGCTTGGCGGGCGCCGGCGCTGGAGCCGACCGGGAGCTTCGCGCCGATCTCGCGCGAGGGGGCGCTGGTGCTCAACAACCTGCTGCTGGCCAGCGCCTGCGCGACCGTGTTGCTGGGGACGCTTACCCCGCTGATGCTGGACGCGCTGGGCGGGCCGAAGATCTCCGTGGGCGCGCCCTATTACAACGCCACCTTCGTGCCGCTGGCGGCGCCGATGCTCGCTGCGCTGGGAATTGGCCCGCTCCTGACCTGGAAGCGCGCGGACCTGGCGCCGGCGCTGCGCAAGCTGGGCATCGCCTTCGCCGCCACGCTGGCGGTCGCCGCGGCGACCGGCTTCGCCGTCGAGGGCCGCTCGTTCCTGGCGCCGCTCGGACTCGGCCTCGCCGTCTGGATTCTCGGCGGCACGCTCACCGAGCTGGTGACGCGGGTGCGGCCGGGCGAGGGTGCGCTGCGGCGGCTCCGGCTTCTGCCGCGGGCGCAATGGGGGATGACACTCGCCCATGCCGGGCTGGCAGTGACCATCGCCGGCATCACCGTCTCCACCGGCTGGAAGCAGGAAGCGATCGAGGCGGTGAAGCCGGGCGAGGCGGTCATGCTCGCCGGCGATTCCTACCGGCTGGACTCGGTGGCGCCCGAGGCCGGGCCGAACTATTCCGCCGACCGCGGCACCGTGACCGTCACGCGCGATGGCGGAACGATCGCGGTCATGCATCCGGCGCAGAAATTCTACCCGCTGCAGGTGATGTCGGTGGCCGATGTCGCGATCGCCACCACCGGCTTCGCCGACCGCTACGTGGTGTTGGGCGAGCGCCAGGAGAACGGCGACCGCATCCTGCGCATCTACTGGAACCCGCTGGTGCCGTGGGTGTGGTTCGGCGCGGTGATGATGGCGCTGGGCGGCATCGTGTCGCTCAGCGACCGCCGGCTCCGCATCGGCGTGCCGCAGCGCCAGGCCCAGCCCGCCGGAGCGTCGCGTGCCGCAGCCTGAAGATTTTGTTCTCCCTCTCCGCCCTCGGGGGCGGAGAGGGTCGGGGTGAGGTGGGGCGACGATGGGGCACGCTGCAGAACCCACCTCACCCTCCCGTCGCGATGCGACGGGCCCCTCCCTCTCCCCCCTGAAGGGCGGAGAGGGGCACGGTCGCCGCTGGCTCGCGCTGGCGCCGCTGGCGGGGTTCCTGGTTCTGGTCGGGTTCTTCGTCGCTTCGCTGCTGAGCGGTCGTAATCCTGCCGTGCTTCCGTCGGCGATGATCGACCGGCCGGTGCCGTCCTTCGACCTGCCGCCGCTCGAGGACGCCAAGCCCGGCCTCAAGAGCGGCGATCTCAGCGGCAAGCCGGTGCTGGTGAACTTCTTCGCCTCGTGGTGCGCTCCCTGCCGCGAGGAGCACGGCACCTGGGCGGGCTACGAGGCTGCTGGCGGCGTGCCGCTCTACGGCATCGCCTACAAGGACGTGTCCGCGAACTCGAAGCGATTCCTCGCCGAGCTGGGCGATCCCTACCAGCGCGTGGCGGTCGATCGCGACGGGCGGACGGCGATCGATTTCGGCGTCTATGGCGTGCCGGAGACCTACATCGTCGACGCCGCCGGCCGGATCCGCTTCCGCTACGCCGGCCCCGTCACGCCCGAAATCCTGAAGGACGAAATCCTGCCGCGCCTCGCCCGGCTCGAGGCGGGGAAGTGAGGCGGCTGCTCCTGCTCGTGCTGCTGGTCGGCGGGTCGGCCTGGGCGGTCAATCCCGACGAGCGCCTCGCCGACCCGGCGCTGGAGGCGCGGGCGCGGGCGATCAGCCAGGAGCTGCGCTGCCTCGTCTGCCAGAACCAGTCGATCGACGATTCCAACGCCGATCTCGCGCACGATCTGCGGTTGCTGGTGCGCGAGCGGCTGAAGGCCGGCGACAGCGACGATCAGGTGCTGGCCTATCTGCGCGCCCGCTACGGCGATTTCGTGCTGCTGAACCCGCCGGTCGAGCGGGCGACCTGGCTCCTGTGGTTCGGCCCGCCGCTAGTCGTGCTTCTCGGCGCGGCGGGGATCGCGCTGGGGCTGCGCCGGCGGCGGGCCGAGGCACCGACGCCGCTCGATCCGGGCGAGCGGGCGCGGCTCGCCGCGATTCTCGGCGAAGACGGGCGCTGACATGCTGCTCTGGGCGGTTCTCGGCGCCCTGACCGCCGTGGCGCTGGTCGTGCTGCTGCGTCCCCTGGCGCGCCGCGGATCGGCTGACGCGCCCGAGGCGGAGCTCGATGTCCGGCTGTTCCGCGGGCAGCTCGCCGCACTCGCGCGCGACGTCGAGCGCGGCGTCATCGGCGAGGCCGAGGCCGCGGCGGCGCGAATCGAGATCGAGCGGCGGCTGCTCGCCGCGGCGCCGGCCGCCGCGACTTCGAGCGTACGGCCTTCGCGGTTGGTGCAGCTGCTCGTCCTGGTCTTCGTGCCGATCGTATCGGTGGGACTATATCTATGGCAGGGGGCTCCCGACCTGCCGGACGCGCCGCATGAAGCGACGGCGCAGAAGACCGGCGAGGATCCCCAGCTCGAATCCCTGCGCGGACAGCTGGAGGCGCGGCTCGTCAAGGAGCCGGACAGTCTGCAGGGGTGGCTTTACCTCGCGCAGACGGACGGCGCGCTCGGCCGCTGGCCCGATGCGCATGCGGCGATGACCAAGGCCCTGGCGCTTTCCGACCGCAGTGCCGAGGTGGTGGAGGCCTACGGCACGATGCTGGTTGCCGAGGCGCAGGGCGCCGTGACGCCCGAGGCACAGGCGGCGTTCGAGGAGACGATCCGGAAACGGCCGGACGCCATAAGGGCGCGCTATGAGCTCGGCCTCGCCCGGGCTCAGCAGGGCGATTTCGCCGGGGCGCTGGAAGAGTGGCGGGCGCTCGAGGCCTCGGCGCCGCCGGATGCGCCCTGGCTTGACGAGGTGCGCAAGGCGGTCGCCGCGGCGGAGGATGCCGGGAAGCACGCGGGGGGCTCGGCGATGCCTGCCGGCAAGCCGCCGGCGGAGGTCGCCGCCATCATGAATCTGCCGCCCGGCGAGCGCGGCGATGCGATCCGCTCGATGGTGGCCGGGCTGGCGGAGCGGCTCGCCAAGGAACCGAATGATCCAGATGGCTGGAAGCGGCTTGGGCGGTCCTATCTTGTGCTGGGCCAACCGAAGGATGCCGCGGATGCCTATGCGAAGGGACTCGCCTTGGCGCCTGACGATCCAGAGTTGGCGCTGGGCGACCAAGAAGCGCTGCGATCTATGGACGAGCAGGATGGCGTTCCCTTGTCGCCCGCGACCGTCAAGGCCTGCCGCAAGGTTGCTTCCCTGGAGCCAGACCAACCAGGTGCGCTTTGGTGTCTCGGTTTGGCGGCCAAGCAGCAAGGCGACGACGCGACAGCCCGGAGCCTTTGGGGACGCTTAGCCGACAAACTCGATCCGAAGTCGGCAGAGGGGGCTCTGGTCAGGAAGCAGCTTGACGCGCTGGCGCCCGCCAAATGACGGCGCGCAGCACAGCCGCCACCGGTATCGCGGCAGTGATTGCGAAGACGAACCAGCCGGGCCGGATCCCGGCCTTCAGCGAGAAGTCGGCGGCGAGCACGCGCAGCGGGTCGACGCCCAGCTTCGCCCAGTAGTAGGTGGCCTCGCCGCCGAAGGTGAGGAGCGTCGCCGTCATCGCGAGCAGCGCCAGCTGCCAGGGCGGCGGAATGTCGCGCGTCCGCACCCGGCGCAGGATCCGGTAGAGCATCAGCCAGGCATAGAGCCCGCCCATCACGGTCGCTTCCGTGACGTCCTGCTTCGATTGCATGAAGTAATGGATCGTCGCGAGGATGCCGGCCAGATAGACCAGCCGATGCAGATGCTGCCAGCGCCGACCGCCGAGGCGCCGCACCGCGCCGTCGGTCGAGGTGGCCGCCAGCGCGCTGACGATGCACAGCGCAGAGAAACCAATCGTCAAGTATATTCGGCGTACGATCTCCGCCGCGACGTGGGCAAGGTCGAAACCCTGATCGGCCGTATAGAACGCGAGATGCACCGCAAGGTAGCAGAACGCGCCCACCCCGATCATGCGCCTGACCAGGAACAGGCGCGGCCAACGCAGAGTCTCGCGGAGCGGCGTCACTGCGAGCGACAGGTAGAGGAGTCTTATGCCCCAGAGCCCGGCCACGTGGATGATC
>DATGFU010000334.1:0-5122 GCA_035308865.1 Allostellaceae bacterium
ATCATCCACGAAACGCTCAACCATACGCTCGCCGAGATGGAGCATCCGGCCTGGACGCTCGCCGAGACCAAGGCGCGCGTGCGGCAGTCGCTGGTGACGGCGTTCCCGCCGATGTTCGGCGACAACTGGGAGAAGGCGCGGCGGATCTATCTCGACCGTTTCGAGGCGACCCATCTGGAACGTCTGAGCCCACTGCCCGGCGCCGAGCGGCTGCTCGGCCAGCTGTCCGGCACCCATCTCGCCATCGTCAGCAACAAGACCGGCAGACTCCTCAGAAGGGAAGTCGAGGCCCTGGGCTGGCAGCACTACTTCGGACGGATCGTGGGCGCGGGCGACGCCGATTGCGACAAGCCGCATCGGGCGCCGATCGACCTCGCGCTGACCGGCAGCGGCATCGCGGCGGGCGAGGGGGTCTGGTATGTCGGGGATACCGAGATCGACGTCGAATGCGCCGTCAACGCCGGCTGCGTGCCGGTACTGGTGCACGGTGCCGAACATCCGCTGGCGCATCATCGCTTCGCGGATCTTGCGGCGCTCGATGCGGCCCTGGCGCGAGGAACCGCCGATTTATTGCCGGCAGGACAGCCGGTTGGGTAGTATGGCCTGAGACTTCAGGATACCGGCGATCGCGATGAACAAGCGAACCGCCCTCATTGTCGCCATCGTGGTCGGGATCCTTGCGGTCTCGGGTCCGATCCTGATTTCGCTGTTCCTGGCGCGGCAGGAGAGCCTGAACGAGCAGACGGGGCGCATCGCCCAGCTCGCGGCCGATGTGCTTCGCCGTAGCGACAAAACGACCGACCAGATCGCCTCTGCGTTCGAGCGCCTGCAGTCGGCCGGCGCCGCAGACCCGTGCTCGGATGCAAATATCCGGCTGATGGCGAGCATTGCCGTCGGATCGGAAATGCTTCAGGCGGTCGGCCACATGTCCGGCGACCGGTTCATGTGCTCCTCTCTCGGCACGCACGGCGAGGGCATTCTCCTCGGGCCGCCCGACTATCTCGGTCCGCGGGGCGTCTACGTGCGGACCTCGGTCGAGCTTCCCGTCATACCCCGGCTCGAGCTGATCCTCGTGACAGACGCGAAGAGCGGCTACACGGCGATCGTCCATCCGGCGCTGCCGATCGACGTCTTCGTCGACGATCCGGACATCTCGGTCGGGATCTTCAATCCGCTGCGCCAGAAGCTCATCGTCGCACGCGGCCGCTTCGATCCTGCCTGGATGGCTGCGCTGGGCGATGCCAAGGCGATCGTGATCAACGACGGCCAGAGCCTGGTTGCCATCCAACGGTCGGAGAAATACGGCATCGCCGCCTTCGCTTCCGTACCCGCAGGCACCGTCGCGGCCGGCGTCCGGCGGTTCGCGCTCGTTCTTGTGCCGATCGGTGTGCTGGCCGGTGCCGCCTTGGCGTTCGCCGTGCTTCAGGTGGCGCGGCTGCAAATGGCGCTGCCGGCCGTACTCAGGCTCGCGCTGCGCCGGAACGAATTCTCGGTGGCCTACCAGCCTCTGGTGGACCTGCGCACCGCACGCTGGGCCGGGGCGGAGGCGCTGATCCGCTGGCGACGCCCCAACGGCGAAGTCGTGCGTCCCGACATCTTCATCCCGGTCGCCGAGGAGTCCGGCCTGATCCAGCGGGTGACCGAGAGGGTGGTCGAGATCATCGCGCGGGACGCGGCCGGGCTGTTCGATCGGCATCCCGACTTCCACATCGCCGTCAACCTGTCGTCGGCGGATCTGCAGTCACGCAGTACGGTGGCCCTGCTGCGGCGCCTCGCCACGGCGACGAATGCCCGGCAGGGAAACCTGCTTGCTGAGGCGACGGAACGCGGGTTTATCAAGTCCGACGCGGCGAAGGCCGTCATCCGCGATCTCCGGGCCGGCGGCGCCCGGGTCGCGATCGACGATTTCGGCACCGGCTATTCGAGCCTCTCCTATCTGCAGACATTCGAGCTCGACATTCTCAAGATCGACAAATCCTTCGTCGATACGATCGGGACGGGCGCCGCCACAAGCCAAGTCGTGGTGCATATCATCGAGATGGCCAAGAGCCTGTCGCTGGAGATCATCGCCGAAGGGGTGGAGACCGAGGAGCAGCGCCTGTTTCTGCGCGATCGCGGTGTGCAGTACGCGCAAGGTTGGCTATTCGCGAAGCCGATGTCCTTCGCCGATCTGGTCAAGGGCCTGCAAGCGGATGAAGACCTCGCAAAGGGAGCCTGAGATGGTGCGGCATCAACGGCTTGGTGGCGCCGCTGCAGGGGGTGTATAACGATCGTGCTCCAGCGTCTCGGGTCCGCACATTTTGGTCTCCCGTGACGGAGCAAGCGTTCAGAGCCCCAAGGGCTCCAACAAGCAGCAACAAGGAAAAAACGAATGTCAGACAAATCGCAAAACGTTCAGGACGTTTTTCTCAATCACGTCCGCAAGAACAAGTCGCCGGTCACGGTTTTCCTGGTCAACGGCGTCAAGCTGCAGGGAATCATCACCTGGTTCGACAATTTCTCGGTGCTGTTGCGGCGGGATGCGCATTCGCAGCTGGTCTACAAGCACGCGATCTCGACCGTGATGCCGGCACAGCCGGTCCAGCTCTTCGACGGCGACCGGGAGGGCGAATTCTGATCCATGATTGAGGCTGAGCCGCGGGGTCCGGGCACCGGCACCCGCGCGCTGGTGGTCTATCCGCATCTCCGCAGCTGCGGCGACGGCGGTGCGCTACGCTCTCCCGGTGCCCGGCTCGATGAGGCGGTTGCGCTCGCCGAGGCGATCGCGCTCGACGTCGTCGCGACGCGCGTGGTGCCGGTCGTCCGGCCGCGTCCTTCGACCCTGATCGGCAAGGGAAGCGTCGAGGCGCTGGCCGCTCTCGTCGAAGAGAACTCGGTCGAGCTGGCCGTCGTCGATGCGGCAGTGACGCCGGTGCAGCAGCGCAATCTCGAACGCGCCTGGAAATGCAAGGTCATCGACCGTACCGGGCTGATCCTCGAGATCTTCGGCGAGCGGGCGCGGACGCATGAGGGCCGCCTGCAGGTCGAGCTGGCGGCACTGACCTATCAGCGCTCGCGCCTCGTGCGGTCCTGGACGCACCTCGAACGGCAGCGCGGCGGCTTCGGCTTCCTGGGCGGCCCCGGCGAGAGCCAGCTCGAACTGGACCGCCGGCTGATCGGCGACCGGATCGTGCGGTTGGAGCGCGAGCTGGAGCACGTCAAGCAGACACGCGCGCTGCACCGCAAGGCGCGGCAGCGGGTGCCGTACCCGATTGTGGCCCTTGTGGGCTACACGAATGCCGGCAAGTCCACGCTGTTCAACCGCCTGACCCGCGCCGAGGTCCTCGCCAAGGACATCCTCTTCGCGACGCTCGACCCGACGATGCGCTCGCTCGCGCTCCCGTCGGGTCGCAAGGTGATCCTGTCGGACACGGTCGGCTTCGTGTCGGAACTGCCGACTCATCTCGTAGCCGCCTTCCGGGCGACGCTGGAAGAGGTGCTGGAGGCGGATATCCTCATTCACGTCCGAGATGTCGCTCACCCCGACAGCGCGGCGCAGAAGGCCGACGTCGAGGCGGTGCTCAAGGATCTCGGGCTCGGCGAGGCGGTCGAGCAGGGGCTGGTGCAGGCCCTGAACAAGCTCGACCTGCTGCCGCCGGAAGCGCGGACGGCTTTGGTCAACCGCGCCGTGCGCGATCCGCTGGCGGTGCCGATCTCGGCGAAGACGGGGGAGGGGTGCGACGCGCTCCTGGCGCTGATCGACCGGCGGCTGGCCGACGGCAAGCAGCCGGTGCCGCTCGACGTGGCGCTCAGCGACGGCGCCGGTCTCGCCTGGCTCTACCGGCACGGCGAGGTGCTGGAACGGCGCGACGACGACGATTTCGCGCATCTCCTGGTCAATCTGCGCACCGCCGACCTGGAACGCTTCGCGGCCCGGCAGCGGGCAACGTGAGCGCGGTGGATATCGCAGCGGTCGCCACGTTCATCCGAGATGTGGCGCAGGAGCATGTCCTGCCGCGCTTCGAGCGCCTCGCCGCGGCGGACATCCAGCTGAAGGGGCAGGGCGATCTCGTCACGGTCGCCGATCTCGAAGCCGAGAAGGCGCTGACGCCGCTTCTCTCCGCCTTGCTGCCGGGATCGCTCGTCGTGGGCGAGGAGACGGCGGCCAAGGATTCCTCCGTGTTCGACAGGCTGGCCGACGACGGGCCGGTCTGGCTGGTCGATCCGGTGGACGGCACGTCGAATTTCGCGGCCGGCATCCCGCTCTTCGCGGTGATGGTGGCGCTGCTGCAAGGCGGCGAGCCCGTCGCCGCCTGGATCTACGATCCGGTCAAGGACGCGATGGCAACGGCGGAGCGCGGATCGGGCGCGTGGCTCGGCGGCACGCGGCTCCACGTTGCCGTGGAGGACAGTCCCGACCGGATGAGCGGCGCCATGTCCCACCGCTTCGGCAACCGGCAGTTGGTGCGCAAGATCGCGGGTCGGAGCAACCTCGTCGGGTCCGTCTTCTCGTTCCGCTGCGCCGGTCAGGAATATCTCGCGCTGGCAGCGGGGAGGGCGCATTTCGCGCTCTACCACCGGCTGCTGCCCTGGGACCACGCGCCGGGCGTGCTGATCCATCGCGAGGCCGGCGGCTACGGCCGCCAGCTCGACGGTTCGCCCTACAGCCCGCGGCAGCACGCCGGCGGACTGCTCCTCACGCCGGACGAGGCAAGCTGGACGGCGCTCCGAACCGTGCTGATGGGGTAGCGCCTACTTGCCGCCACCGCCGGCCAGCGGGTCGGCGAGAATGATCCGGTAGGACTCGATGTCGCCGTCGCGCTTCACGCGGAGCGAGACGCCGGCGCCGGGTGTGCCGGCGAGGCGGGTGCGGATCTCGGGGAGGCCCAGCGCCGCCGCCGGATCGCCGCCGACAAGGTCGATCACGTCGCCCGGCTTGAGCCCGGCGCGATCGGCGGCGCCTTGCGGCACCACGTCGGTGATCACGAGGCCTGCCGGCTGCACCGCGACCGCCATGCCCGACAGGTCGATCGTCTCGGGCGCTGCGGCCGAGCGGTTCGGTTGCAGCCAGAGCTTGCCGTGGCGGTAGTCCAGGATCGCGTCGTAGCGGCGCAGGACGCCGTTGCCCAGAACGCCGTCTCCG
>DATGFU010000335.1:0-3972 GCA_035308865.1 Allostellaceae bacterium
ACGACTGACCCCACAGGCACGGATAGGGCGCCGGCCGTGCCTATGCGATGGAACCGGCCGGCTTGAGCAGGTCGCCGAACCGCTGCTCGCTGCTCTGAGGCGACGCGTCCCGTCGGCCCGGATCCTGGGCAAAGTTCCTTCAGGCGACCGCATGAACCGGCTCACCTGCCGGCTCGAGCGCCCGCTCGCCTCCAAGCACGTCGAGGCGTGACGGTTCGACCGTCCGGAGGATCGCCTGGGCACGCGCGATCTCTTGTGCGGTGCCGCGAGCCATCACCAGGAAACCGTCCGCTTTGACGGCCGTTTCGTAGTGGAGCACGCTGTCCTTCGGAATGCCGATGCTGTAAAGCGCCGCCCCGAGCGCGCTCAGCCCGCCGACGATGACGGCGTTCTCGGCCGCGCCGACCACGATGGCGGCCAAGTATCCCAGCACGATGACGTGCCCGACGAGGGGCACGGTCATGAACAGCCCGCCGAGGAACAGGCCCCAGAAGCCGCCCCAGAAGGCACCCCGCGTTCCCCAGAACTTGATCCGGTCACCGGCGCTGTAGAAGCCGACGACCTTCTCCTCGGTATGGTAACCCTTGCCGACGACGCTGAGATTCTTCATCTCGAAGCCGGCGGCGGTCAGTGTCTTCACCGCAGTTTCCGCCGCTTCGTGATCGGCGAAGACGGCGACGATCGAGTCAGTTTTTTCCATGTGAGCCTCTCCTGGGGACGGCGTCGCCCGGTGACGAACATCCGCTCGCCCGTTTCGAGTCGGACCGGGAGCTCGTCAAGACGAATTCGGGACCTGTGATACAGGCTCCACAACGGTACGCGGCAGCGACGCGGTGGGGGAGGTTCGGAAGCTACTCAGGTCGCTCCCCTCGCCACGGTAGCGCGGCGACAGGCCGCGGGGATGGGAGTTGGCGGCGCGGTCACGGCAAAAAGGGGACTCGGTTGAGTAGATTCCGAACCTCCCTCGCGCTCGGACAGCAAGCTAGTTTTTGCACCGTGACCGGACTGGATTCCCCGCATCCTGAATACGGTTCACATTGCGGTCTGACCCCCCCTTTCGGCCCGCACGACTTGGCCCTGCAGGAGCGATCCGGCGGGGCCAAGCTGTTAAGGGACCGATGATGCCTCCGGGCAGTTCGGCCGCGTTGCCAGCGGAGCCGGAGGCGGAAGCCGGGTTTCGGCCGAGTTGGGTAGATTCCGATTCTCGCCGGCAAGCGGCGGAAGAGCTAGCGTTCGGAATTGTGGCCGCTTCGAATGCTCTCCTTTCCGATGCGGTCGCCGCTCGCAGCCCAGGCTCCCGCCGGACCGCGAGGCTGGGCTCCATCGGAGCGATCCGGCGGGACCAAACGGGCACTGAATGCTTGGAACGGCGACAGATCTGACATCCTGACGCCTTCCTCATTCCCGGAGATGACATGTCGATCCCATCCGCGTGGCGCGGCCCACAACCCCAGCCGTCTGGCGGCCGGACGATCCGGTGGATCGTCGGAGGGGCCATTTGCATCGTGCTGGCGTTGGTTGCGGTGGGCGCCATCCTTTGGCGTTAGCGGCGCCGGCGCGCTGCGACAGAGACGAGCAACACCACGAGCGCCCGGGGATCTGCGGTTCGACTCGCCGTAGGGCCGCCGCAGCCCGACAGGGCCTCGGGAGCGCCGTGACTCGATATCGAGTCTGGGCCCCTCTGGAGGCTCGTCGTCAGGCTAACACCGCCGACGGTACAAACGCTTCGAGCTCAGGCAGGAGGACCACGCTCTCCTGTTCGTTCGGGTCGGTCCGTGCGGCCACAACCACGCAAGCTTCCGCTTCGCTCGTATTGTACGGCATATGCGGCACGTCGGCCGGAATGTAGAAGAAGTCGCCGGTCTGCACGAACGAGTGTTGTTCCAGGTGCTCGCCGTGCCACACGCCGGCCTTGCCGCTCAGCACGAAGATCGCGCTCTCATGGCCCGCGTGCTTGTGCGCCTTTGCCCGTACCTTCGGCGGAATGCTGATGATCTGCATGTGGATGCCGCGCGCACCCACCGTATCGGCCGAAATGCCGACCGCGTAGGTAAGCGCCTGCTTGCCGGTGAAGGCGTCCTCCGCGCGCACGACCTTGCACGCCGGTAAGCCTCGAAACCCACTGATCATGTCGTCCATAGCTATGCTCCTCATGACGATCTGGCCGGATAGGCCACGGCGACGGCGCCGTCGCCGGCCGAAAACGCCGGCGACCGCCGATCGGCGCCGGTATCCTCCCTGCCCGCGGAAGGCCGTTCCCCGCGCAGCTTGAAGCGCTGGACCTTGCCGGTGGCGGTTTCCGGCAGGCCGGCCACGACGTCGATCCACCGCGGGTATTTCCAGGGGCCGATCTCGCGCTTCACATGCGCCTGCAGCTGCGGGACAAGCAGCGCGGTGGCTGCGCGGCCTGGCTTCAGCACCACGAAGGCTCGCGGCTTGGTCAGACCGTCCGCGTCCCGATCGCCGACCACCGCGGCGCTCAGTACCGCATCATGGGTGATCAGCGAGCACTCGACCTCGAAGGGGCTCACCCAGATGCCGCTGACCTTGAACATGTCATCGGTCCGCCCACTAAAATGGTAGGTTCCGTCCTGATCGCGCCGGTAGCGGTCGCCGGTCGCCGTCCATTCGCCGCGGAACGTTCCGCGCGTTTTCGCGCGCAGGTTCCAGTAACCGTCCGCCGTGCTCTCGCCGCGCACCAGAAGCTCGCCATCGCCCTCACCGGCAATCTCGTCGCCGAATTCGTCGACCAGGCGCAGGTCGTAGCCGGGGACGGCGCGGCCGGAGCTGCCGTAGCGCACCGCGCCGGGGCGATTGGACAGAAAGATATGCAGCATCTCGGTCGTGCCGACGCCATCGAGAATGTCGACGCCCGTGATGGCGGCCCACTGCGTGCCGATCTGCGCGGGCAGGGCTTCGCCGGCGGAAATACTGCAGCGGAGGCGGTTCGACCCGGCGCCGGGACCCAGTCCGGGATGGCGAAGTAGCTTGGCGTAAAGCGTGGGCACGCCGAAGAATATGCTTGGCCGATGGCGAGCGATCAGGGCGAGCACGTGTTCCGGCGTCGGGCTGCGCGGCGAGAGCACCGCGGCGGCGCCGACCGACAGCGGGAAGGTCATCGAATTGCCGAGACCGTAGGCGAAGAACAGCTTGGCGACGGAGAACACCAGGTCGTCCGCGGTGATGCCGAGTATCCGGGCGCCATACGTCTCGGCGGTGACGCGCAGGCTCGAATGGACGTGGCGCACGCCTTTCGGGGTGCCGGTAGAGCCCGAGGTGTAGAGCAGGAAGGCGAGCTCGTCCGCCTTGGCAGCGACCGGCTGGGCGAAACCACGCCCGCCCGCGATGAACTCGGCGAACCCCACGCCCGGCGCGGCAAGGGTGCCCGGATCATCGGTTTCGTCGCCGGTCGCGACGTCGCCCGCGACGACGACCAGGCGGAGCGGCCGGATCCCGGCCAGGGCGGCGGCAAGCGCAGGCAACAAGGCTGCCGAAACGATTGCCGCCTCGGCCCGGCAATCCTCCAGAATGTACCGGATCTGGTCGGCCGGCAGCAGCGTGTTGACCAGCACCGGCACGACGCCCGCGCGCAAGGCGCCCCAGAAGGCAATCGGAAAGGCGATGGTATCGAGAAGGATCAGCGCGATCCGCGTCTCGCGGCGAACGTCGGCGCGCGTCAGGCCGGCGGCGAAACCGGCGCTAGCCTCGCACAGGCCCGCATAGGTGATCGACCCGGCCTCGTCGATGAAGGCGGTGCGCATCCCGCGTCCCTCGCGGATGTGGCGGTCGAGGAAGAACTCGACCGCGTTGCCCGAGGCACCGGTCTCCAATCCGAGCGTGTTTGCGTGACCATTGAGTGTCATGTGCTACTCCTCGCTGCGGATGCGGCCGTCTTCCATGTGGATGATCCGATCGGCAAACGGCAGAATCCGTGGGTCGTGCGTGACCACGAGCACGCCGCGGGACGGATCC
>DATGFU010000336.1:0-28241 GCA_035308865.1 Allostellaceae bacterium
TGAATAGCTGGTGGCGGGCGGCCAACTACCTCTCGGTCGGCCAGATCTACCTGCTCGACAACCCGATGCTGACCGAGAATCTGGCGCCGGCGCATATCAAGCCGCGGCTATTGGGACACTGGGGCACCACGCCGGGCCTCAACTTCCTCTACGTGCACCTCAACCGCGCCATCAAGGCGCGCGATCTCGACATGATCTACATCGCCGGCCCCGGCCATGGCGGACCCGGCATGGTCGCGAATACCTGGCTCGAGGGTACCTACAGCGAGACCTATCCGCACATTTCCGAGACCGTCGACGGGATGCGGCGGCTGTTCCGGCAGTTCAGCTTCCCCGGCGGCATCCCCAGCCACGTCGCGCCCGAGACGCCCGGCTCGATCCACGAGGGCGGCGAGCTGGGCTATGCCGTGTCGCATGCCTATGGCGCGGCATTCGACAATCCCGGTCTCGTTGTCGCTTGCGTGGTCGGCGACGGGGAGGCCGAGACCGGGCCGCTGGCCACCTCGTGGCACTCCAACAAGTTCCTCAACCCGGCGACCGACGGGGCGGTGCTGCCGATCCTGCACCTGAACGGGTACAAGATCGCCAACCCGACCGTGCTCGCCCGCATCTCCGGCGACGAGCTGCGCAGCCTCTTCGTCGGCTACGGCTACAAGCCCTACCTCGTCGAAGGCGACGAGCCGGCGGCCATGCACCGGCTGATGGCCGACACGCTCGACCAGGTGCTGGACGAGATCGCCGGAATCCAGGCGGCGGCGCGGTCCGGCACGGCGAAGGGCCGGCCGGTCTGGCCGATGATCATCCTCAAGACGCCGAAGGGCTGGACGGGACCCAAGGAGGTCGACGGGCTGAAGACCGAGGGATTCTGGCGCTCGCACCAGGTGCCGTTCTCCGACGTGTCGAAGCCCGGCCACCTCGCCCTGTTGGAGACCTGGCTGCGCAGCTACCGGCCGGAGGAGCTGTTCGAGAACGGAGCGCTCAAGCCGGAGATCGCCGCGCTCGCCCCCGTCGGCGACAAGCGGATGAGCGCCAACCCGCATGCCAATGGCGGGCTTCTGCGCCGGGAGCTGGAACTGCCCGACATCGCCGCCTATGCGGTCGCCGTCGAGCGGCCGGGCGCGGTCGACGCCGAGGCCACCGCGGTGCTGGGCGGCTGGCTGCGCGACGTGATGAAACTCAACCTCGCCCAGCGCAACTTCCGTGTCTTCGGACCGGACGAGACGGCTTCGAACCGCCTCTCCAAGCTCTTCGAGGTGACCGACCGGACGTGGAACGCCGAGACCCTGCCATACGACGACCATCTCTCGCCGGACGGGCGGGTCATGGAGATACTAAGCGAGCATACTTGTGAAGGGTGGCTTGAGGGCTATCTGCTGACCGGGCGCCACGGGTTCTTCTCGTGCTACGAGGCGTTCATCCATATCGTCGATTCGATGTTCAATCAGCACGCGAAATGGCTGAAGGCCTGCCAGGATATTCCGTGGCGGCGGCCGATCTCCTCGCTGAACTACCTGCTGACCAGTCATGTCTGGCGGCAGGACCATAACGGGTTCAGCCACCAGGATCCGGGCTTCATCGACCATGTGATGAACAAGAAGTCGGCGATCATCCGCGTCTACCTGCCGCCCGACGCCAACACGCTGCTCTGGGTGGGCGAGCACTGCCTGAAATCGTGGAACCGCATCAACGTCATCGTCGCGGGCAAGCAGCCGGCGCCGCAATGGCTGGACATGGACGCGGCGGCGAAGCACTGCACCGCCGGCATCGGCATCTGGGAATGGACGTCCAGCGACGGCGGCGGCGAGCCCGACCTCGTCATGGCCTGCTGCGGCGACGTGCCGACGCTGGAGACGCTCGCCGCCGTCGACCTCCTGCGCCGGCTCGTTCCGGAGCTGAAGGTGCGGGTGGTGAACGTCGTCGACCTGATGACGCTGCAGCCGCCCGAGGAGCATCCCCACGGCCTGGCGAACCGCGACTTCGACGAGATCTTCACGCGCGACAAGCCGATCATCTTCGCCTATCACGGCTATCCGTGGCTGATCCACCGGCTGACCTACCGCCGGACCAACCACGACAACCTGCATGTCCGCGGCTACAAGGAGGAGGGCACCACCACGACGCCCTTCGACATGGTCGTGCGCAACGATCTCGACCGGTTCCACCTGGTCGGTGATGCCGCCGACCGCGTGCCGGCGCTGGCGCCCCGCGCCGCGCACATCAAGCAGGCGATGCGCGACCGGCTGGACGACCATCGCCGCTACATCTGCGAGCACGGCGAGGATCCACCGGAAATCCGAGACTGGCGCTGGACGGCAGGCTAGCCGGCCGCGTCTTGCCTTGGACTTGATCCACGTCAATCGGCGCCGCGGGACGACCTGCTAGTCTCCGTCTTCGTCGAGCGCTGCCCATCCCCCTCCCCCGGGGCAGCATGCCGGAAGCTTCCCCTCCCCTCGGAGCTTCCGGCGCGCTCGACGGTTTGCCGGCGGAGCTTGACGGCCCGGCCGACAGCACCGAGCCTGCAGCGGCTCTTCGAGGAGATCGCGATGCGCGCGATGCTGCTGAACCGGCCGGGGTCCGCCCTCGTCCCGACCGCCATCGCCGACCCGTCGCCGGGGCGCGGCGAGGTGCTGTTGCGCGTCCATGCCTGCGCGGTCTGCCGCACCGACCTTCATGTCGTTGACGGCGAACTCACCGAACCGAAGCTGCCGCTGGTGCCGGGACACGAGATCGTCGGCACGGTGGTTGCGGCCGGCGACGGCGCCACGCGGTTCAAGCCCGGCGACCGCGTCGGCGTGCCGTGGTTGGGCTGGACCTGCGGCGTCTGCGAGTGGTGCCGCTCCGGCCGGGAAAATCTCTGCCCGCAGGCGCGCTTCACCGGCTACCAGATCGACGGGGGCTATGCCGAGTTGACCGTCGCCGACGAGCGCTACTGCTTTGCGTTGCCGCAAGACTATACGGACGAGGAAGCGGCGCCGCTGCTCTGCGCCGGGCTCATCGGCTATCGCGCCTTGAAGATGGCAGGGGATGCACGACGTCTCGGCATCTACGGCTTCGGCGCCGCCGCGCACATCATCGCCCAGGTCGCGCGCTGGCAGGGCCGCGAGGTCTATGCCTTCACCCGCACCGGCGACAGCGCGGCCCAGGACTTCGCCCGGGAACTCGGTGCGGTGTGGGCCGGCAGCTCCGAGGAAACACCGCCCGCGCCGCTCGATGCCGCGCTGATCTTCGCGCCGGTCGGCGCGCTGGTGCCGCTGGCGCTGAAGGCGACCGCGAAGGCCGGCATCGTGGTCTGCGCCGGCATCCACATGAGCGACATACCGTCCTTCCCCTATTCGATCCTGTGGGAGGAGCGGGTCGTGCGGTCGGTCGCGAACCTCACGCGCAAGGATGCCGAGGCGTTCCTCGAGATCGCGCCGCGGGCCGGCGTCCGGACGCGGCCGACGCCCTATCCGCTCGACCAGGCCAACGAGGCGCTGGCCGATCTCCGAGAGGGCCGTCTTCAGGGCGCGGCGGTGCTGCTGCCGCGGGCTTGATCGAGCAGGCGCCGCGTGTGGCGCGCGATCATCAGATTCTCGTCGGTCGGGATCACCCAGGCGGAGACGCGGCTGACCGGCAGCGAGATCCGCGGCCCGCCCGCCTCGTTCGCCGCCTCATCGAGCCTGATTCCGAGCCATTCCGCGTCGCGACAGACGCGGGCGCGGATCGGCGCCGCGTGCTCGCCGATCCCGCCGGTGAAGACCAGCGCATCCAGCCCGCCCAGTGCGGCGGCGAGCGAGCCGATCTCGCGGCCGATGCGATAGACGAAGAGATCGATCGCCTCGCGCGCCGACGCGTCCCCGCTTTCCAGCAGCGTCCGCATATCGGACGAGATCCCCGATACGCCGAGCAACCCGCCGCGGTGATAGAGCAGATTCTCGAGCGCTGCCGCGTCCATGCGCTCGTGCTGCATCAGGTAGAGCAGGACGCCCGGATCGAGCGCCCCCGGCCGGGTCCCCATCATCAGCCCGTCGAGCGCGGTGAGCCCCATCGTGGTGGCGATGCTCCGCCCCCGCGCGATGGCGCACAGGCTCGCGCCGTTGCCGAGATGAGCCGCCACGACCTTGCCATCGGCGCATTCCGGGGGCAATGCGCCGGCGATGTACTCGTAGGAAAGCCCATGGAACCCGTAGCGGCGGATTCCCTTCGCCGTGATCTCGCGGGGTAGCGCGAAGGCCTGCGCGACCGGCAACTGCCCGTGATGAAAGGCGGTGTCGAAGCACGCGACCTGTGCCGCATCGGGGGCTGCCGCCGCGATCGCGCGGACGGCCGCGATGTTGTGCGGCTGGTGCAGCGGCGCCAGCGGCACCAGCGCCTCGAGCCGCGCCAGCACTTCGGAATCGATCCGGACGGGTGCCGCGAAGTCCGGCCCGCCATGGACGATGCGGTGGCCGACGCCGTCGATCGCGCGCTCGCTCCCGACATGCGCTTCGAACCAGGCGAGGATGGCGGCAATGGCGCCGTCATGCCCGTCGCGCTCGACGGCGCGGGACGCGAGGCGGTTTCCTACTGAATCGGCGGCTTCGAGGCGCGGCCCGTTGCCGATCCGCTCGACCTGCCCCTCGAGCTTGGCGGCAAGGCTCCGGTCCGCGCGCGTCTCGAACACCGAGAACTTGATGCTCGACGAGCCGGCATTGACGACGAGGATCGGGTCTTGCATGGCGGTTCAGCCCTCGGGTGCCGGGCACCCGCGACGATAGCGCATCAGCCTGCGACCTTCCCAGCCCGGGCCTTGCGGCTTAGGGTAGCGCCGGGCTCGATCAGCTCGGGAGAGGTCGTGATGGCTGGCAACGTCGAAGTCGGCGCGCCCGACTGGCAAAAGACCCACCTCAAGCTCTACCTGTCGACGGACGGGGCCGACGGCCATTTCGTCGACTTCACCCGCTTTGGCGGGCTACACGACACGCCGTGCCTCATCCTGAAGACCACCGGTCGCCAGAGCGGCGAGCCGAAATTGGTGCCGCTGATCTACGGCGAGGACGGCGGTAACTTCGTGATCGTCGCGTCGCGAGGCGGGGCGCCCGAGCATCCGGCCTGGTTCCTCAATCTGGAAGCCAAGCCGACCGTCGAGTTCCAGGTGATCGACAAGAAGTACCGCGGCACGGCACGGATCGCCGAGAGTCCGGAGCGCGAGCGCCTCTACGCCATGATGGCGCAGATTTATCCGCCCTATATCGCCTATCAGGCGGGCACGACGCGGAAGATCCCGGTCGTCGTGCTCGAACCGCAGACCGAGATCGACCACCTTTAGTCAGCGGCCGCCTTCTCCGGGCCGGCGAGCGCCGCGACGATCGCGGCGTCACGCTGGCCATAGTGTTTACCCTTCAGGCGTTCCTGCGCCCGCTCCAAGGCCGCGGCGCGTTGCGTGTCGTTGAGGCGGCGCAAGCGCACGGCGGCCAGCACGACGCGCTCGACCGGCGCCGACACGGGCGCGGACTTCGCCTTCCTCTTGGCCATTTGTGTCTCCTTGGTCGGGGAACGGGATGACCGTAGCATGGGCTACACGGGTCGGATCGCCCTCGCCAGGCCGGGCGAGAGCGACCGCCCGTTACCAATCAATCGCCGATGAGATGCGTTCCGTGGGTGATGGCGGCGCCGGCGTTCAAGGCTGCCGCAATGACCACCGCTTCCGAGATCTCGGCGTCCGTCGCCCCGGCTTCACGGGCCCGCTTGCCGTGGATCTCGAGGCAATACGGGCACTGCGTCGTCAGCGCCACGCCGAGGGCGATGAGCTCCTTGTACTTCACCGGGATCGCGCCGGGCGCCATCGCCGCCTTGTCGAAGGCCCAGACCGCCTTCATCCCGTCGGGCGCGCCGGCATCGAGGTGCTTCAGGTGCGCGAGCTTGGACATGTCGTGCATCGATCGCTTCCTTGTTCCGTTGGCCCGGCCGGACAAGAGCGCATTCGACTACCGCGCGCAAGGCGCGGCCGGCCGGTTAGCCACGTCGCCGTGCGCCGGATTACGGAAAATCGGCCGGGCGCAGCACGACCGGCGCGCCGGCCCGGTCGTATTTCTTCGAGGCCTTGTCCAGAATCGTCGGCAGGTTCGCCGAAAACCGGCCGAGGGCATGCACCTCCTCCGTCCCGCGAAGGGCGAAGTGGCGCTGCAGCGTCTCGCAGGAGATCTCGCAGACGACCTCGGTGCCGCGATCGTAGCCGCGGAACCGGATGGCGAGGCGGCCGGCATCGAAGGCTTCCTTGAGTGGCACGAAAGTCAGGGGCATCGTCGTCTCCCGCGAGCCGGGCATGATGGGGCGCCGATTATCTCTTCAGTATCCGATCTCCACAACGACTGGCCTGCTCCCGTCGTGCTCGAATTGGCGTAATCTCGATCGGCTAAGCAGAATGACAAGCCTGCAAGACGAGGAGTGCACGCGATGAAGGGCGCCGATCTGCTGGTGGCAGCACTGGAGAACGAGGGCGTAGAGCAGGTTTTCGGCGTGCCGGGCGAGGAGAATCTCGACGTCGTCGATGCCTTGCGGCGGTCCAAGATCAAGCTGGTGCTGACCCGCCACGAGCAGGCGGCCGCCTTCATGGCGGCGACCCACGGGCGGCTGACCGGCAAGCCGGGCGTGTGCCTGGCGACCCTTGGGCCGGGCGCGCTCAACTTCACCACCGGCGCTGCCTACGCGCTGCTCGGCGCCATGCCCATGGTGATGCTCACCGGCCAGAAGGGTATCCTGCGGCAGAAGCAGGCGCGCTTCCAGGTCGTGGATATCGTTTCGACCATGACGCCACTCACCAAGATGGCGCACCAGATCGTGAGCCCCGGAACAATCCCGTCGCTGGTGCGCGACGCGTTCCGGGTGGCACAGCAGGAACGGCCGGGTCCGGTACATCTCGAACTGCCCGAGGACATCGCCGCCGAGCCGGCGCCCGAGCTCGCGCCGGTGCCGCCGCATCCGATCGACATGCCGGTTGCCCGCGATACGGCGCTCGACCGGGCAGCCGAACTGATCCGCAAGGCCGAGCGGCCGCTGGTGATG
Source organism: Allostellaceae bacterium (assembly GCA_035308865.1). GTDB lineage: Bacteria > Pseudomonadota > Alphaproteobacteria > ATCC43930 > CGMCC-115725 > DATGFU01. The sequence goes on from DATGFU010000336.1 coordinate 7,024, forward strand.
CTGGGCGCGGCGGCGAGCCGGCCACGTCTCGCGGAGGCCCTGTCGAGCTTCGTGGTCCGTCTGCAAATCCCGTTCTTCAACACGCAGATGGGCAAGGGCTCGGTCGCCGGCGGCTCCGGGCTCTACATGGGCACCGCGGCGCTGTCCGAACGCGACTACGTGCACGATGCCATCGACCGGGCCGACCTCATCATCTCGATCGGCCACGACACGGTGGAGAAGCCGCCCTTCTTCATGGGGCCGCACGGACCCACCGTGCTGCATGTCGGCTACCTGCCGGCGACGGTCGAGGAGGTGTTCTTCCCGCACGCCGAGGTGGTCGGCGACGTCGGCCCCAGCCTCACGCTGCTGGCCGACCGCCTGGAGGGCAACCTTCCCAATGCCGGCGCACTGCTGGGCCTCCGCGACGGGATCCTGGAGCGGATCACCGCGCGGGCGACCGAGAGCCGCTTCCCGCTGACGCCGCAGCGCATCGTCCATGACGTGCGGCAGGTGATGCCCGAGGATGGAATCGTCTGCCTCGACAACGGCATGTACAAGATCTGGTTTGCCCGCAACTACCGCACCCATGTCGCGAACACGCTGCTGCTCGACAACGCGCTGGCGACGATGGGAGCCGGACTGCCCTCGGCGATGATGGCCGCCGTGCTTCATCCCGATCGCCGCGTGCTCGCGGTGTGCGGCGACGGCGGGTTCATGATTAACTCGCAGGAGATCGAGACGGCGCACCGGCTCGGCCTCAACCTCGTGGTGCTGATCCTGCAGGACAACGCCTATGGGATGATCCGGTGGAAGCAGGCGGTCGATGGATTCGCCGATTACGGCATGACCTTCACCAATCCCGATTTCGTCGCCCATGCCCGGTCCTATGGCGTGAAGGGCAGCCGGGTGGAGGACGCCGAGGATCTGGCGCCGACGTTGGAAGCGGCCTTCGCCGGCGGCGGCGTCCACCTCGTGACGGTGCCGGTCGACTATTCCGAGAACATCAAGGTGCTGGTCGACGAGCTGCGTGCCCACGCCGCCGAGAAGGGAGGCTCCCGATGATCGAGGTCGTACAGGCTTTCGACCGGTCGCCGATCGCGACGCTCGAAAGCGACGACGCGGCGGCGCTCGAGCGCAAGATCGAAACCGCGCGGCGGCTGCTCGCCGACCGGAGCGCCTGGCTCAAGACGCACCAGCGCATGGAGATCCTGCGCAAGCTGGCCCTGCTGATGGAGGGCCGGCGCGAGCATCTCGGGAACCAGATCGCCCGCGAAGGCGGCAAACCCCTGACCGATGCGCTGATTGAGACCGACCGCGCCATCGACAGCGTGCGTTGCGCCGCCGACGAGCTGCGCGTCATGGCCGGCCGCGAGATCCCCATGGGCCTGACCCGCGCCAGCATCGACCGGCGCGCCTTCACCATCGTCGAGCCGATCGGGATCGTCGCCGCCATCTCGGCCTTCAACCATCCGCTGAACCTGATCGCGCACCAAGTCGCCCCTGCGGTCGCGGTGGGCTGCCCGGTGATCGTCAAGCCGGCGAACACCACGCCGCTCTCCTGCTTCGAGTTCGTGGCGATGCTCCACGAGGCCGGGCTGCCGGAGGGGTGGTGCCAAACCTTCCTGCCCGAGACCAACGAGCTCGCCGAGGCGCTGGTGGTCGATCCGCGAGTATCGTTCCTCAGCTTCATCGGCTCCGCCCGCGTCGGCTGGCATCTGCGCTCGAAGCTGCCGCCCGGCACGCGCTGCGCGCTGGAGCACGGCGGCGCGGCGCCGGTCATCGTCGACCGCAGCGCCGATCTCGACCACCTGATCGAGCCGATGGTGAAGGGCGGCTACTACCATGCCGGCCAGGTCTGCGTGTCGGTGCAGCGGATCTTCGTTCACGCCGACCGGCTGGATCTCTTCCTCGACCGCTTCACCGCGCGCGTCGCGACGCTGAAAGTCGGCGACCCGATCCTGGCCGAGACCGAGATGGGACCACTGATCCTGCCGCGCGAGGCCGACCGGATCGCGAGCTGGATCGACGAGGCGGCGTCCGCGGGCGCCCGGGTCATCGGCGGCGGCCGGCTCTCCGAGACGACGCTGAAGCCGTCGGTGATCGTCAACCCGCCGGCCGATGCGAAGGTCTCGACGCTGGAGGTGTTCGGCCCGGTGACCTGCGTCTATCCCTACACGCAGCTCCACGACGCAATCGCAACAGCAAATTCGCTGCCTTGGGCGTTTCAGGCCAGCATCTTCACCGAGGATCTGCGCAATGCCTTCGACGCGGCGGAGCGTCTCGCCGCGTCGGCGGTCATGGTCAACGATCACACCGCCTTCCGCACCGACTGGATGCCCTTCGCCGGCCGCCGCCAATCCGGCTACGGCATCGGCGGCATCCCCTGGACGATGCAGGAGATGACCGAGGAAAAGATGATCGTCTTCAAGATGTAGTGCGGCCGGCGCGGCGCTACCGAGCCGGTGGCCGGTCCGAGGTTGTTACCTATGTCTTAGGTACAGTCCGTTACCTATGTGTCCGGGCCGGACACATGATTTCGTTGGAGCGGGCGAAGGGATTCGAACCCTCGACCCCGACCTTGGCAAGGTCGTGCTCTACCCCTGAGCTACGCCCGCGCTCCGATGCGGAGGCCGGATATAGACGGAGGGATCGCGCGAAGGCAAGCGCGTTTTCCCCTGAAGACCTGCGCGGCGCGGGCTTGCCTTCGCGCGGGCACTTCCCTATAAGCCTCCGTTCACTTCGGCGGCCGGGCCGCGCGCGAGCGCCATCAGGGCATGCCTTGCCGTCGCCGACAACCCTGATCCAAGGATGGAAAAGTGCCCAAGCTCAAGACCAAGTCCGGGGCGAAGAAGCGGTTCAGCCGCACCGCCACCGGCAAGATCAAGATGAACGTGGCGCACAAGCGCCACCGTCTCATCTCCAAGCCGCAGAAGATGAAGCGCAAGGCGCGCGGCACCACGACGCTCCAGAAGGGCGATGCCAATCTGGTGCTGTGGTACATGCCGTATCTGAGGGGCTGACGAAATGGCACGCGTCAAGCGGGGCGTCACCACCCACGCCCGCCACAAGAAGGTCCTCGACCTCGCCAAGGGCTATCGCGGCCGCGGCAGCAAGGTCTATCGTGTCGCGATCGAGAAGGTCGAGAAGGCGCTGCGCTACGCCTACCGCGACCGGCGCAACAAGAAGCGGGATTTCCGCGGCCTGTGGATCCAGCGGATCAACGCGGCGGCGCGCGAGCACGGGCTGACCTACTCGCGACTGATCAATGGGCTGAAGCTGGCCGGCGTCGAGCTCGACCGCAAGATCGTCTCCGATCTCGCGATCACCCAGCCGGAGGCCTTCGCGGGCCTGGTCAAGCAGGCCCAGCAGGCGCTGGCGGCGAAGAGCGCGGCGGCGTGATGATCCGCGCCGGCGACATCCGGCGATTTACCATCCGGCGCTGACGGCCCGGAAACCGCCCCGCTCGCCTTGGCGAGCGGATTGCCCCCGGGGCCGAAGTTCGACGCTTCGGCCCTTTTCATGTCCGGAGGGTGGATGGACGAGTTGGAGACCCTGCGTGAGCGGCTCTTGGCCGAGATCGCCGCCGCCGCGAGCCCGCCGGCGCTGGAGCAGGTGCGCGTGGCGGCGCTCGGCCGCAAGGGCGAGATCACCGAGCGGATGAAGGGCCTGGGCGGGCTCGACCCGGAGGCACGGCGCGAGGCCGGCCAGGCGCTCAATCGCCTCAAGGATGAGCTGAGCGCGGCGCTCGAAGCTGCGGCCGGGCGGCTTCAGGAGGCCGAGCTCGAACGCCGCCTCGCCGCCGAGCGGATCGACGTCACCCTTCCCGTCCCGGCCGACGCCACCGGCCGCATCCATCCGATCAGCCAGACCATCGACGAGATCGTCGCGATCTTCGGCGAGATGGGATTCAAGGTCGCGGAAGGTCCGCATATCGAGGACGATTTCCACAACTTCACCGCCCTCAACATCCCGCCCGACCACCCGGCGCGGCAGGAGCACGACACGTTCTACCTCGCCGGCGAGGAAGGGGCACGCAAGGTGCTGCGCACCCACACCTCGCCGGTGCAGGTCCGCACCATGATGAGCGAGGCGCCGCCGATCCGCATCATCGTGCCCGGCCGCACCTTCCGATACGATTCCGACGCGACGCATTCGCCGATGTTCCACCAGGTCGAGGGGCTGGTGATCGACGAGAACATCCACATGGGCCACCTGAAGGGCTGCCTCGTCGAGTTCTGCCGCGCCTTCTTCGGCATCGACGACCTGCCGCTGCGCTTCCGGCCGAGCTACTTCCCGTTCACCGAGCCCTCGGCCGAGGTCGATATCGGCTGCAAGCGCTCGGGCGGCGAGCTGGTGCTGGGCAATCACGGCGACTGGCTGGAGATCCTGGGCAGCGGCATGGTGCATCCCAAGGTGCTGGCGAATTGCGGGCTCGACCCGGCGCGCTGGCAGGGCTTCGCCTTTGGCATGGGGATCGAGCGTATCGCGATGCTGAAGCACGGCATTCCGGATCTGAGGACCATGTATGAGTCCGATATCCGCTGGCTGAGGCATTACGGGTTCCTGCCGCTCGACCGGCCGAGCCTGGTGACGGGGCTCGGGCGATGAAGCTGACCCTCTCCTGGCTGAAGAGCCATCTTGAGACCGAGGCGACGCTCGACGAGATCGTCGCCGCGCTCACCCGGCTCGGCCTCGAGGTCGATGCGGTGGTCGACCGCGCGGCCGAGCTGGCGCCGTTCAAGGTCGCCTATGTCGTCTCGGCGGCGCCGCATCCCCAGGCCGATCGCCTGCAGGTCTGCATGGTCGACACCGGCGAGAAGACGCTCCAGGTCGTGTGCGGCGCGCCCAACGCGCGGACCGGCATGAAGGGCGTCTTCGCCCCCGGCGGCTCGACCATCCCGCGCACCGGCATGGTGCTGAAGCCGAGCGTGATCCGCGGCGTCGAATCCAACGGCATGCTGTGCTCCGGCTACGAGCTCGGCGTGTCGGAGGACCATACCGGCATCATCGAGGTGCCGGACGAGGTGCCGCTCGGCACGCCGTTCGCGGCATTGGCCGGCCTCGACGACCCCATGCTGGACGTGAAGATCACCGCCAACCGTGCCGATTGCCTGGGCGTGCGCGGAATCGCGCGCGATCTGGCGGCGGCGGGCGTTGGGCGGCTGAAGCCGCTGGCGGTCGACCAAGTGCCCGGCCGCTACCCCTCCCCGATCACCGTCACGATCGACGACACCCATGCCTGCCCGCTCTTCATCGGGCGGTGGATCCGCGGGGTCAAGAATGGGCCGAGTCCGAAATGGCTGCAGGACCGGTTGACCTCGATCGGGCTCAGGCCGATCTCGGCGCTGGTCGACATCACCAATTTCACGACCTTCGATCTCGACCGGCCGTTGCACGTGTTCGACGGCGGCAAGATCAAGGGCAACCTTCTCGTTCGTCCGGCCAAGGGCGGCGAGACGATCGCGGCGCTCAACGGCAAGGACTACACGCTCGACGCCGGCATGACCGTGATCGAGGACGAGACCGGCGTGATCAGCCTGGGCGGCGTGATCGGCGGCCTCTCGACCGGCTGCGACGAGACCACGACCGACGTGTTCATCGAGGCCGCCCTCTTCGATCCGGTCCGGACCGCCGCGACCGGCCGCGCGCTCAACCTCCAGAGCGATGCGCGCTACCGCTTCGAGCGCGGCCTCGATCCCGCCTTCGTGCCGGATGCGATGGAGATCGCGACGCGGCTGGTGCTCAATCTCTGCGGCGGCGAGGCCGGCGAGGTCATGATCGCCGGCGCCGTGCCGGAATGGGAGCGCACGTTGACGCTGCGGCCCGGGCGGGTGGAGAGCCTGGGCGGCGTCGCCGTGCCCTCGGGGGAGATCGTCGCAACGCTGGAGGCGCTCGGCTGCATCACGCGCTGGGAGGGCGACCGCCTTGTGGTCATCCCGCCCTCGTGGCGCGCCGATATCGAGGGCGAGGCCGATCTCGTCGAGGAAGTGCTACGGCTCAAGGGCTACGACGCCATCCCGACCGTGTCTCTGCCGCGCGCGACGGCCCTGCCGGCGCCGGCGCTCGACCCGCGGCAGCGGCGCGAGGCGATGGTGCGGCGGACGCTGGCCGGGCGTGGGCTCGACGAGGCGGTGACGTATTCCTTCATGGAAGGCGCGCTGCTCGCCCGCACTGACATCTTCGGCCAGGCGAACCCGGCACTGGCGCTGGCCAACCCGATCAGCACCGATCTCGACGTGATGCGCCCGACCGTGCTGCCGAACCTGCTGGCGGCGGCGCAGCGCAATGCCGATCGCTTCTATCGCGACGTGGCGCTCTTCGAGCTGGGACCGCAATACACGGACGACACGCCGGAGGGACAGTCGACCGTGGCCGCCGGCGTGCGCGTCGGGCGGGCGCGGCTCAAATCCTGGAACGAGGCCGAGCGCGGCGCCGATGCGTTCGACGCCAAGGCCGACGCGCTGGCGGCGCTTGCTGTCTGCGGCATTGCCGCCGACGCTGTGCAGGTGACTGCCGACGCGCCCGGCTGGTACCACCCTGGCCGCAGCGGCCAGATCAAGCTCGGCCCCAAGACGGTGCTGGCGCGGTTCGGCGAGATCCATCCGCGCCTGTTGCGAGCGCTCGACCTCGCCGGCCCGGCGGCCGGGTTCGAGGTGATGCTGGATACGGTGCCGCTGGCGAAGCCGAAGCCGCGGGCCGCGCTCAAGCTGTCGCCGCTGCAGCCGGTCGAGCGCGATTTCGCCTTCGTTGTCGATGCCTCAGTCACCGCCGAGCTGCTGCTGCGCGCCGCCCGCGGAGTCGACAAGAAGCTCGTCGCTTCGGTGCGCCTCTTCGACGCCTATGCCGGACCGGGCGTGCCGGAAGGGAAGAAGTCGCTGGCGATCACCGTGACGCTGCAGCCGGTCGAGGCCACGCTGACCGAGGCCGAGATCGAGGCATTCTCGAACGCGCTGGTCGCGGCCGTGGCGAAGGCGACGGGAGGCGTGCTCAGGGGGTAGGAGGTGGATATCCCGGCGCGATTGTGCTCATTTGTACACAAATGGGCACAGGAGCGCCGAGCATGTCCACCACGATGACAATCCGGCTCGAGTCGGAGGTCAAGGAGCGGCTCGACCGGCTCGCCGACGCGACTCGCCGCAGCAAGTCGTTCCTGGCCGCCGAAGCGATCCGCGAGTTCGTCGAGATCAACGAATGGCAGATCCGGGAGATCGAGTCCGCCATCGGAGAGGCCGACAGGCAGGACTTCGCGACGGACGCGGAGGTCGAGGCTGTCGCCGCGAAGTGGCGTGGCGATGCGGGTTAGATGGCTGAAAACCGCACTGCGGAATCTGGACAAGGAGGCGAGCTACATCGCCCAGGACGACCCGGCGATGGCACGGATTGTCGTCGACCGCATCTTTCGTGCGGTCGCTGGGCTCGCCGACAGCCCGTCGATCGGCCGTCCCGGCCGCGTGTCGGGGACCCGCGAGCTTATCGTGCCGAAGACCCGAAATCTCATCCCCTATCGGATCCGCGAAGATCGCATCGAAATCCTGCGGGTCTTCCGCGCCTCGCGCCGCCCGCCCGAACGGTGGTGACATGGGAAACGCTCGGCGGTAGCACCGCCCGCCATTCCCGCGAACCCTTTGGCCCTTTGCCGGTTTCATTCTTAGCCCCACAGGCTGGAGGGTCCGGATGATCGTCCCGTTCGCGCTGATCAAGGAGAGCGTCGCGACGTTCATCGCGGACGACCTGCTCAGCCGAGGCGCGTCGATTGCGTTCTACGCGGTCATCTCCCTGGCGCCGGTGCTGTTCATCATCGTCGCGATCGCCGGGGCGGTGTATGGCGAGGACGCCGCGCGCGGACTGATCGTCGTACAGTTCACGGAGCTGATGGGCCGTGCCACCGCCCAGATCATCCAGGATGCGATTGCCCATGTCTTCGCGGAAGGCTCCGGCACCGAGGCTACGCTTTTCGGGATCGCCACGCTGATCGTCACGGCCTCCGGCGTGTTCGGCGAGATCCAGACGGCGCTCAACTCGATCTGGCGGGCCTCGCCCGCCGGCACCGCGGTGTCGCGGATGGTCCGCGCCCGGCTCGTCAGCCTCGGCCTGGTCGGCGCCCTCGGCTTCCTCCTGCTGGCGTCGCTCGCCTTCAGCACGGCGGTCTCGGCCCTGGCTCCCTATCTCGGTACGGCGAGCGCCATCGCCCTCGGCGTGCTGAATTTCGTCGGATCGTTTGTGGTCGTTTCTCTCGTTTTTGCCGCCGTCTACAAGATCTTGCCCGACAGGGACATTGAGTGGCGCGATGTCGGCCTGGGCGCGGTGGTGGCGGCGCTTTTGTTCGAGGTCGGGAAGTCGGCGATCGGCTTCTATATCGGCCGCAGCGCCACCGCTTCAGCCTACGGCGCGGCGGGAGCGGTGTTCGTCATGCTGCTCTGGGCCTACTACACGGCCCAAATCTTTCTCTTCGGCGCCGTCCTCACGCGGGTCTTCGCGGGCTGGCGCGACGAGCGGCAGCTCCGGAACGCCGGCGGTGATCCAGGCTAGGGATCATCCATGCGTCCCGCCCCGAGCGGCGTCGGCCGGAGCCACAGGCCCAAGCCGAAGCCCAGGAATCGGAATTGCTGCCAGTCGAATGCCCTCGGCACGCGCTCCGCGCCAATCTCGTAAGAGTATGAACGGGAGATGCGCATTCGAGAAGGCCACCGCTCCTCGCACGGCGGCGCGATCACAAACCGGGTTGGCGTCGCCTCCGGTTTCGCTATGCTCGCTGACGAGGATCGTGCAGGCACCGGGGGATGTGCCTGGCGAGCGGGCCAACGGAACGGACGGAGTGCCGGAGGCACGCGCTATGGGAGGTGCGATGATCGCCATGCCATTCGAGGCCGAGCGCGGCGCAGGATCGCCGGCCGCGGAGCGCCGGAGGCCGCACCAGGGAGCAGTGTCGGCGCATGGATGACAACGACGCGACCCGGCTTTTCCTGCGGCTGGGCGTTCGGATCGAGGGGCTGAGCCGGCGCGAGTTCACGCAGGAATATTTCCAGCTCGCCCGACGCTACCACCCCGACATGACTGACGGCCGCACCGGCGACCTGATGGCCGCGATCAACGCGGCGCGGACCTATCTCGAGCGCTACCACCACTGGCGCGACGACGACGGCAACAAGTAGGGGTACCCCAGGTCACGGGGGAGCCGTCTGGCTGATCGCGGCCGGATGGCGAACGGCATCGCGGGCGGCGTCGAGCTCGTGCTGGATCAGATCCGTGTAAGCGTAGTGCGCTGCCTCGCCGACATCGGCGGCAGCGCCATCGCAACCGTGCCGCCCGGAGGTCAGGTTCTGGCCGTGCCCGGTGACCAGGACCGGCGCGTGCTCGCCCGCGGCATCCAGCATGACCATCGTGCCGCCGAGAAAAATATCGGGCGTCAGCTGACTGCCGAATTTCGGCGCCGTGACCGCCACGCCTTCCATGCTCATGACGCTGAAAACGAAGCCGGCCTTATAGCCCTTTTCGGCCAGCGCCTGCTTCGTCGGCCGGGCCGGCAGGAAATCGACATGCTCGAAATTGCCGACGAGCGCCGATTGCAATGCCGGCCGGTAGACCTCCAGCAGCCCCGCCTCGACCGTGTCGATCGTACAGGCGGCGTTGAGCTTGCTCGACAGGCCGTTGGGCGCCGCGCCGATGAATACGGCATAGCGGCCGGATATTCGCGCGGCGGCCGGTTTCGGATCGACCGTGATCGGTGCCACCTTGACCTGTGCGCCCCCGCAGGCCAGGAGCAGGAGGGCGGCCGGAGCGATAGCTGAACGCAAGAAGAGCAGGCGCGGGTTCATCGTGTCCCATGCCTATGCCATGGGCCCGGCGACAGCGCCAGCCGGCGAGCCTTAGAGAAACCCGAACTTCAGTTTTTCAGCTATGGAAATCCGCCGTCACTAGGTTCGTAACGCCGACAAATTCGATCTTCGTGCCATCCCCCAACGCGACGAAGGAATTGCCACCACTCACCGTTAGATGGCCGAGAATGCTCCTTGCCCCAAAACTCCCCGCCACGACGCGGATATAATCGCCGTCGGCCGCGTTGAAGCCGGTCACCAAGTCAATGCCGCCGAGCCCTTGGGCGAATTGAAATGCAACGTGGCCGGCTCCGGTGTCGATCATCTTGCTCGTGCCGGCGCCGCCGATGAACGTGTCTTGGCCGAGGCCACTCCGCATGGTGATTGTGCCAGATCCGGCATGTACCTTGTCGCCGTGCGGTCCAGTACCTCCATCGATAAAGATCGTGTCGCCCGCGCCGCCGTGCACGGTTGCGCTGGCATAAACCTCGATCAAGTCGTTGCCCCCGCCTGCAAAGATCTGGTCCGTACCTCCGGATACGATCGTGACATTCCCCGAACCCGCGCGGAGGTCATTGTGGCCTCCGCCAGAGAAGAGCCAGCCGGAGCCGCCGCCGCCGCGGATCGTGTCATTCCCCGAGTTACCCGCCAGCAACTCATCCGCCACTGCACGTCCCACGAGAGTCACCGCTTTAGACCCGGTGAGAACAATCCCCTGCGCGCTGGTGCCGAGTCTGAGGAGGGCGCCCGCCGTAGGCGCGCCGTTCTCGATATTGAGATCGCCCGCCTGAGAGACGGTGTCGAACGGCTGATCCGCCTCAACGGGCGACAGTGACGACGGCGTATAGACATCGACCAGCGGATAAACGCCGCCGTCGGAGGCCGCCATCCAGGCAAGCTGGCTCTGGATAGCGCCATCGAGTACGGCCGTCTCGTCGGACGCGAGGCTCACGCCGAGATCGCTCAGCCCCAAGGGGACGCCGACGATGTCCGTACCGCCATGGCCATCCGAAACGAGCGTCAGCCCTGCCTCCAGTTGGAGATTGGACATGCCGAACTCGGCAACAATACTGCCGCCCGACTGCACGGTGAGCCGACCGCCGCCATCGGTTACGGTTTCTCCCGTCGAAAACGCCACGCCTGTGAGGTCGATCGTATCGCCAAATTCGAAACCGGTAATATTCATCCGAAAATCGGCGGGGTAGCCAAGCGATACGACCCCTGTCGCGTCTTCGAACGCCACCACCCCGCCAATTTCGCCCTCTTGAAAACCATAGGTGATAGCGAGCGTGCCATGGTCACTGATATCGATTAAACTTGCACCGGCGATCTCGTCGACGATCAAGGAACCACCATCTACAATAATAGATCCCTCATTTCTTATAAAGCCGCAGTCGAATGTTCCCCCTATATCCAGGGTACCATCATTGATCAAATCCTTGAGTTCATTGTAGCCGGTGAAGCGCCAATCGGCGCCGTGGGCGATCGTCGCGTACTCCACGCCCAGCACTCGCCGCCCAAGCCCGTGTAAGACTCCCCGGCCATCGCCCCCGGCCAGGATCAGAGACAATTGCTCGCCGACGATCGTGCCGAAGATTTCTGCCCCGGGGTGCAGCTTCAGTTCGCCACCTGGCGTCGTGAACTCGATGGCATACCGCCCACCAACCGAAGCGATCGTGCCGAAATCGTTCAGGACACCGCTCCCGAGGATGCCTATGTAGCCCTCGATCAAGCCCGCATTATCGACGGCGTCCTGATCCATATAGACTCCCACACCGTGGGGTCCTCCGCGAATGATGCCGCCAGCGAGGTTGTAGAGCACCGATCGACCATATTTTGGATAATGAAGGACGATGCCGGCTCCGTGGTAGCCGGTCGCCTCGACCGTTCCGGCATTTAAAACGGCCGTTCCATAAGTCTCGATACCAGCGTTCATCGCAGTGATTGTCCCGCCGGCCTGATTGTCGATGGCGGAGCCATCGAGAAGGACAATACCGAAGCCAAGAGATCCCTCACCCTCGATCAGTCCGGTATTTACGACGGCGCCGTCGTCACTAGCGTTTATCGCGACGCCATCGATCGCCTCGATCGTGCCGGCATTGGTTATTGGATCCTCGCCGTCGATTGCCGCGAGTTGACCGATGATCACGCCGCCCGCCATGTTGTCGACGGGCCGCCCACCAGGCACGATCGCGATCCCGTCGCTGCCCTTGGCCCAGATCGTGCCTGCATTGTCGACGGCCCCATCGATCGCCGCCGCGACTCCGTCCACTCCGCTCGCTTCTATCGTGCCGGTCGCGGAATTGACGAGGGTGCCGCCCTCCATCAGGACGCCAATTCCCTGCGATCCTGTTGCGACGACTGTGCCCGAATTCGTGAACCGGCCGCTGTGATAGAGCAGCAATGCGACGCCGACCCCGGCGCTCCCTTCTGACTCTACGGTACCGTCATTCGTGAAGTTGCCCGAGTAGAACGCGCCGTATATCGCGGCAGATCCAGCAGCCGCATCCACCACCCTGCCCGCCGCGGCCAGAGTTGCGTCCGCGTCCGCCAGGAAGATCGTATTGTAACTGCCGGAATATGTGCCGTTGTGCGATGTCCCCGGTGCGGCGGCCGACGTGACGGCCGGAGAAAGCGGTATCGGCGCGCCAACAACACGCATGAACTCCGAGTCAGTCCCCTCGTCCTCTGACAGTGGGTGCACCCACGCTCCGTCTCGGGATTCCGATCCGACCGAGCCCCGACCCAGACCGGCTCCGGAACCGGCCGATCCCCGCAGCTTCATTCTTATCCCCCCTTTGAGGCAGAATGATCCAACCGTGGCCTTCCGTGAAGGCCATCGAGCTCACCTTGAGCGTATGTCCGTTAGTGCGGCTCTCTATCTTGGACGGAAGCCGACCGTCCGACCACCTCTGATTGGCGAGCATCGCAGCGCGTTGCGCAGCTCGCCTACAAGAACCCCAGCTCCAGCTTCGCCGCCTCGGACATCAGCTCCGGACCCCACGGCGGCGACCAGACCAGCTCGACATCGACGTCCGTGACGCCCTGGACGCCGCGCGCGGCGTCGGCCACCTCGCCCGGGAGGTTGCCGGCGACCGGGCAGCTGGGCGTGGTGAGCGTCATCTCGATGTCGACATGGCCCTCCTCGTCGACCTCTACGCCGTAGACCAGGCCCAGCTCGACGATGTTGACCGGGATCTCGGGGTCGTAGACCGTGCGGATCGCATCCATCACGGCATCGCGCAGCGTGGGCGGCGGCTCCGGTGCTTCCGGGGTCGGAGAGAAGTCGAAGTTCTGGCGGGAATCGTCGTCCATCGTCGTCACTCGGTCCTGACCGGTTCGGCGGCGGTGCCGCCCGACTTGATCGCCGCCTCGAGCGCATGCCACGGCAGCGTCGCGCATTTCACCCGCGCCGGGAACTCGCGCACGCCTGAGAGAGGGGTCAGGCGGTCGAGATCGTCCTCCAGCGATTCCGGCACCGGCTCAGCCGCATCGCGCCCGGTGACCGTCGCGTGGAAGGCACGAAACAGCTGCTCCGCCTCGGCGACGGTCTTGCCCTTCAGCACCTCGGTCATCAGCGAGGAGGACGCGGTCGAGATGGCGCAGCCGCGGCCCTCGAAGGCCACGTCCTCGATGCGGTCGCCGTCGAGCGTCAGGTAGACGGTCACCCGGTCGCCGCACAGCGGATTGTGGCCCTGGGCGGTGTGGCTCGGATGCTCCGGCTTGCGGAAGTTCCGCGGCTTCCTGCCGTGATCCAGGATGATGTCCTGGTAGAGGTCGCGCAGATCCATCATGCTAAGGAATCCATCATGACCGGAACAGCTCCGCAGCGGCTTCGATCGCTTCGGCCAGGACCTCGATGTCGCTCTCGTCGTTGTAGATACCGAAGGAGGCACGCGCGGTGGCCGCCACGCCGAGCCGGTCCATCAGCGGTTGCGCACAATGATGCCCGGCCCTGACGGCCACGTTGTGGCGGTCGAGGATGGTCGCGAGATCGTGCGGATGGACGCCCTCCAGATCGAAGGAGAGCACGCCCAGCCGCCGGTTCCCGGCGCCGATCAGCCGCAGCCCGTCGATCGCTGCGAGGCGCCGTGCGCCGTACTCGGTCAGCCGTTCCTCGTGCTCCAGGATGGCGTCGGGGCCCAGCGCCGCCATGTAGTCGAGCGCCACGGCGAGCCCGTGCGCCTGCACGATGGCCGGCGTGCCCGCCTCGAATTTATGCGGGATCTCCTTGTAGAACGTCTCCTCGAAGGTGACCGAGGCGATCATGTCGCCGCCGCCCTGCCAGGGCGGCATCGCATCGAGCAGATCGGCGCGGCCCCAAAGCGCGCCGATGCCGCTCGGCCCGTAGGTCTTGTGGCCGGAAAAGACATAGAAATCGACGTCGAGCGCCTGCACGTCGACCGTCATCCGCGGCGCCGCCTGGCAGCCGTCGACCAGGACGACAGCACCGCGCTCATGCGCCATCCGGACGATGGCCTCGATCGGCATCACCGCGCCGGTGGCGTTCGCGACATGGGTGACCGCGACCAGCCGGGTGCGCGGACCCAGCAGCGCCTCGAACCTGGCAAGGTCGAGCCCGCCGGTCGCATCCATCGGCGCGATCACCAGCTTCACGCCGATCCGGTCGCGCAGCATCTGCCAGGGCACGATGTTCGAATGGTGCTCCAGCTCGGTCAGCACGATCTCGTCGCCCGCCTTCAGGAACTTCGGCCCGTAGGTGTTGGCGACGAGGTTGATGGCCTCGGTGGCGCCGCGCACGAAGACGATCTCGCGCGAGTCAGCAGCATTGAGGAAGCGTCGCACGGTCTCGCGGGCGCCCTCGTAGCGGTCGGTCGCCCGCTGGCTCAGCGCGTAGACGCCGCGATGCACATTGGCATAGTCGCGCTCGTAGAAGGCCGAGACCGCGTCGATCACGGCGCGCGGCTTCTGCGCGCTGGCCGCCGTATCGAGGAACACCAGACCGGGATTGTTGGCGAAGACCGGGAAGTCGCGCTTGACCACGCGGCTGTCGAAGGCGGCCGGACGATCGAGCTCGCGGACCGCGCTCATGCGCCGAACTCCACGAGCCGACGCGCGACCGACCAGGCGAGCCAGGCGCGCACGGCCTCGTCCTCGACGAGGTTCACCGCATCCATCACGAAGGCTTCGAGCAGCATGGAGCGGGCCTGATCCGCCGGCAGGCCGCGCGAGCGGAGATAGAAGAGCGCCGTCTCGTCGAGATCGCCGATCGCGGCGCCGTGGCTGCACTTGACATCGTCGGCATAGATTTCGAGCTCGGGCTTGGCGTTCATGACCGCCCGCTCGCCCAGGAGAATGGTCTTGGCAAGCTGGTAACCGTCGGTCTTCTGCGCCGCCGGATCGACCAGGATCTTGCCCTGGAACACGCCGTGGGCGCGATCCGCGAGGCAGCCTTTGAACACCTCGCGCGTCGCCCCGTTCGGCGCCGCGTGGCGGATCAGCGAGCGCACCGCGCCTTCCTGGCCGCCATGCAGCAGGTAAGCTCCGGAATACCCGCAATGGGCGCCTTCACCGGCCAGGACCAGCTCCGCATCCTGCCGTGCCATGCGCGCGCCGATGGTGAGGAGGAACCCGTCGAGCCGCGCCTGCCGCCCGATCGTGGCGGCGAGGCTCGACGTATGGAAGCCGGTCTCGGCCTCGTCCTGGAGCACGTAGCGGCCAAGCGTGGCGGCCTCTCCGACATCGAGGGTCACCGCCACGTTGGTCCACCCGGCGCCGCTGCCGACATAGGTCTCGATCACCGTCGCCGAAGCGCCCTTTCCCAGACGGATCAGCGACTTTAGATGCGAGGCCGCGCCGCTGTTCCAATGCACGACGTGGACCGGCCGCGGCAGCGCCACGCCGTCCGGCACGACGATCGCCGCACCGTCGGTGAAGAAGGCTGCGTTGAGCGAGACGAGCGCCCGGTCGGCACCGCCGTCGAGGTCGAAGAGCGCGGTCGCGTCGCTGCGATTCCGGTCGGCCCAGGCCGCGAAGGATCCGATCACGGCGCCGTCCGGCAAGTCGCCGATCTGCGACGTCACCAGCCTTCCGTCGACGAAGACGAGCCTATCCGCCGCCGGATAGGGCGAGGGCACGGCGCCCAGCGTCGCCGCATCGGGCGCCGCGCCGGGAGCAAAACGCGCGTCGATCAGCGCCTTCAGGTCGCTGTAGCGCCAGGTCTCGCTGCGCCGGGTCGGGAAGCCGCTCTCGGCGAAGCGCTCGCGGCCGGCGCGCCGGATCGCATCGAGCGTGCCGGGTGCGGCACCTGCGTCGAGACGGCCGAGGAAGTCCCTGGCAATATCGGGAGCCACGCTCACGCGGCGGTCTCCAGCATGGCGTAGCCGCTCTTCTCGAGCTCCTTCGCGAGCGACTTGTCGCCGCTCAGCGCGATACGGCCCTTGTGAAGCACATGGACATGGTCCGGCTCCACGTAGTCGAGCAGGCGCTGGTAATGCGTGATCACGACGAAGGCACGATCGGCCGCGCGCAGCCGGTTGACGCCCTCGGCGACCTGGCGCAGCGCGTCGATGTCGAGCCCGCTGTCGGTCTCGTCGAGGATCGCGAGGCGCGGTTCCAGCAGCGCCATCTGGAAAATCTCGTTCCGCTTCTTCTCGCCGCCGGAGAAGCCGACATTGACCGCGCGGTTCAGCAGATCCTCGCGGATGTCGAGGAGCTTCAGCGTCTTCCGCACGATCTTGAGGAACTGCCCGGCATCGAGCTCCGGCTCACCGCGATGCTTACGGCCAGCATTCACCGCCGCCCGCAGGAAGTAGAGGTTGTTCACGCCGGGGATCTCGACCGGGTACTGGAAAGCCAGGAACACGCCCTCGCGCGCCCGCTCGTCGGCGCCGAGCGCGAGCAGATCCTTGCCCCGGTACTCGACCGAGCCTTCGGTCACCTCGTAGCCCTCGCGCCCGGCCAGGACGTTGGCGAGCGTCGACTTGCCGGAGCCGTTCGGCCCCATCACAGCATGGACCTCGCCGGCCTTCACCGAGAGCGAGACGCCCTTCAGGATCTCGCGGCCGTCGACCGTTGCGTGGAGATTATTGATTTCGAGCATCGTCCTCAGAACCTGACTTTTCCGGAGCCGCCGTTGCGACCCCTCCCCCATCCCCCTCCCGCAGGGGGAGGGGGTAAGATGGAGCCGCATCGTTCCCCCTCCCCTCGCGGGAGGGGGTTAGGGGGAGGGGGACCGCCATCACCCCACGCTGCCTTCGAGGCTGATCGCCAGCAGCTTCTGGGCTTCGACGGCAAATTCCATCGGCAGCTCCTTCAACACCTGCTTGGCGAAGCCGTTGACGATCAGCGAGAGCGCGTCCTCGGCCGACAGCCCGCGCTGGCGGCAGTAGAACATCTGGTCCTCGCTGACCTTCGAGGTGGTCGCCTCGTGCTCGACCCGCGCCGTGCGGTTCAGCACGTCGATATAGGGCACGGTATGGGCGCCGCACTTGTCGCCGATCAGCAGCGAATCGCATTGCGTGTAGTTGCGCGCGTTCTCGGCGTTGGGCTGCACCCGCACCAGGCCGCGATAGGTGTTCTGGCCCTTCCCGGCCGAGATGCCCTTGGAGATGATGGTCGAGCGCGTGTTGCGCCCGCGATGGATCATCTTGGTGCCGGTATCGGCCTGCTGGTGGTGGTTGGTCAGCGCCACCGAATAGAACTCGCCGACCGAGTGGTCGCCCTTGAGCACGCAGCTCGGATACTTCCACGTGATGGCCGAGCCGGTCTCGACCTGGGTCCACGAGATCTTCGAGTGGTTGCCGCGGCACTCGCCGCGCTTGGTGACGAAATTGTAGATGCCGCCGCGGCCCTCGGCGTCGCCGGGGTACCAGTTCTGGACGGTCGAGTACTTGATCTCGGCATTCTCCAGCGCCACCAGCTCGACCACCGCCGCGTGCAGCTGGTTCTCGTCGCGCTGCGGCGCGGTGCAGCCTTCGAGATAGCTC
Organism: Allostellaceae bacterium; assembly: GCA_035308865.1. Lineage (GTDB taxonomy): Bacteria > Pseudomonadota > Alphaproteobacteria > ATCC43930 > CGMCC-115725 > DATGFU01. Next base: position 24,770 of record DATGFU010000336.1, read on the forward strand.
ACCCGCGCATCGTCGTCGGCGATGATCAGCGTCCGCTCGAACTGCCCGGTATTGGCCGCGTTGATGCGGAAATAGGTCGACAGCTCCATCGGGCACTTGACGCCCTTCGGGATATAGACGAACGACCCATCGCTATAGACAGCCGAGTTCAGCGCCGCGAAGAAATTGTCCGAGACCGGCACCACGGTTCCCAGGTACCGCCGCACCAGCTCGGGATGCTCGCGCACCGCCTCGCTGATCGAACAGAAGATGATGCCGAGCTCGGCCAGCTTGCCCTTGAAGGTGGTCGCGACCGAGATGCTGTCGAACACGGCATCGACCGCGACGCCGGCCAGCAGCTTCTGCTCGGTCAACGGGATGCCCAGCTTCTCGTAGGTCTTGAGCAGCTCGGGATCGACCTCATCCAGGGAGTCGAGCTTCGGCTTCTGCTTGGGCGCCGACCAGTAGGTGATCGCCTGGTAGTTGATCGGCGCCAGGCGCAGCTTCGCCCAGTCCGGCGACTTCAGCTCGCGCCAGCGGCGGAACGCCTCCAGCCGCCAGTCGAGCAGCCATTGCGGCTCGTCCTTCTTGGCGGAGATGAAGCGGACCGTGCTCTCGTCGAGGCCGATCGGCGCCTGATCGCTCTCGATGTCAGTGACGAAGCCGTATTTGTAGCCGCGGTCCTGGAGATCGCGGATAGTGTCGGCGGTGGACAGGCTCATGGCGCCGCCGCTTCCTGCACGATCGCGGCGAAGGCCGGGAACGGCGCCTGGCGCTGCACGGCCATCTCGTCGAGCGTGACGCTCTCCAGCGCCTGCTCGACGACCTGGTTGATGCGCTGCCAATGCGGCCGCGTCGGGCAGAAATGCGTGCGGTCGCAGGCGATGAGATGCGACCCGCTGCACTGGGTCATCGCCGGCGCGCCATCGATTGCTGCGACCACGGCGGCAATCGAGACCTCGCTCGCCGGCCGGGCAAGACGGTACCCGCCTGCGGCGCCGCGCACCGCCGTGACGATCCCCGCACGCGCCAGCTGCTTCAGCACCTTCGCCACCGTCGCCGGCGGCAGGCGCGTATCCTCGGCCACATGGACCGCATTGGCCTGCGCCGGCGCCGTCTCCGCGAGATGAGTCGCGACGATGACGGCGTAGTCGGCCAGCCTCGACAGAATGATCATCCAGGGCACCCCGGTTTCAATCCGGACTGATCTAGTCCTGATTGTCCGGAACGACAACCGCCCTGCGGCGCATGGCCGCCCGGCGCGGGTGGGAGGCTCGTTACGCTCATTGAGCCACCCGGCTGCTCGCCGCCGCCATGGCATAGCACTCACCGGACTCCCTTACCGTCCGCGTTTGGCCATTCTCGAAGTCGATGAAGATCACGGCGAAGCGATCTGTTCCGCCCCGGCCCCTTGACGCTTTTCAACTGCGGCCTGTATTCATCGGCACCGTCTATAGTGAGGCTATGCTATGTCAGATGCTTCGCAACCCAATACCGCAAAGGATGACTGGATCAGCCGCGTGCTCGGCGTGGTGTTCGGCTGGGCTTCGTCCAAGCCCGACACGGGCAGCGAGGAATTCTATGCCCTCCTGGAGGTTGCGGAGCGGGACTTTCAGCAGCTGGAAACTCACGCGAATCATCGGTTCATCGAAGATCAGACTCCGGGAATCGAGCAAGGGCTGCAGGTCGCGCGGGACACCGCGAAGACCGGCGACTTCGGCGCGGCCCGGAAGGCGTTGGATGCCGCCCGTTCCGCCAGCGAGAAGGCGGCGCAAGACCTCAACCGCTTCGGTATCGAACTCGCGGCCTTCAATAAGGAGGCAAGCGCGACCGAGGGCGGGCTTACCTATCTCGACGGGCATCCCAACAAGCATGTCGGGGCCGGCGATATCGGCACGGCGACCGGGCTGCTGGCTGCCGCGCGCCAGGATGCGCAGGACTGCGACCTCCCCGCCGCACGCCAAAAGCTCGCTGAGGCGGAAGCGGCGCGGATCAAGGCGAAGGAAGCGGCCGACAACGGCGTGATCGCGATGATCGATGACGCCAAGAAGCAGCTGGACGCGGTCCTGACCGGCGCGGACCCCGCCGTGGCGAAGGCCATGGCCCCGGAAATCGGCCTGATCGACGCCAAGCTCAATACAGCGCGGAGCCTGGTCGCCACGGATATCCAGAATGCCGACAAGGCACTGGACGAGGCGATTCGCGACACGATGCTGGCGGAAGGCAACCGCGACCAGGCGTTGGTCGACATCACCAAGCTGCGCGCCGACGCACAATTGACCGATGGCGCGCTGAAAAAATTCGACGCCCATCCGCAGAGGCTGCACGCCGACGCGGAGGTTCAGATCGCTGTCGCCCGGGTTGCCTCCGCCAAGAGCGAGACCGAGGAAGGCCACATCACCGCCGCACGGCAACTGCAGACCGAGGCGGACGAGAACGTCGCCAAGGCCAAGGATTTTGCCGACAAATACGCGGCTTTCCTGGTGAAGTATGCCGACGAGGTCCGCTTCTGCAACGGGTTGATCAAGAATTTCAGCGGCTGGCGAAATGATGTTGTGACTGACGCCAAGAACGTCCTTCCGAACCTGCAGCTTGCCAGGGACAAGGCGAACACCCAGCGGAAGTACACCGAGGCGGAATCCGACCTGACAAATGCCACGCAGGCCCTGCGGGCCAGGAAGGATGAATTCAAGGCGGCCTCTGCAAACCAGTGGGATGCCAAGATTGTTGATCTCACCAACAAGCTGACGACGATCGTGCCTACCGACCGGCCGAAGACACTCGGCAAGGACGGCAAGGAAATTGCGTCGATGCACGACACGCTCGATCCCACCGCGATCAATGCCGAGCACCAGAAAAAGCTCGACGAGCTGAAGAAAGACCCCATCCACGGCGAAAGCCTGAAGAAGATCACGGAAATGAAGGCCGCCATCCAGGCCGACGCCGACGCCGGCAGATGGAATGACGCCCGCTACAAGATCGAGCTCATGATCAACATGGTGACCGCGGCGGAGAAACTCGCCAAACGGCGGGCGACCTACAACACCGACCGCGCCTTGACGGTCACCGCGATCGATGGCCTCAAGATCTACAGATCCCTCATGGGCCACATGATGTCGCTCAACAACCTGCTGCTCCGCGCCGACAAGCTCGCCACGAGCAAGGACATGCGCTTCGAGGACGCCTGCGAGGAGCTGGCGGACATCCGCAACACCTGCACCCTGCTCGTCGACATCGGCAAGGGCGCGGACACCTACATCAAGGAACGCGCAGAGGCTGATGAGGCCTTGGAAGAACTCGAGAAGAAGGCGGCGTAAATGCTTGAGGAACAGCTTGCCCGCGCCAAATCCCTCCTGGCCGAGGCGACCAAGGCGACCGGCATCGTCAATGCGCGCGCCCTGGTCAAGGCCGCCCCCGGCATGGAGGATATCAACGCCCAGGGCCAGGACTATGAGAAGGCGACCGTGCTCGTCCGCCAGGCGGCGGCCGAGCT